>JAKABE010000497.1 GCA_021801945.1 Acidobacteriota bacterium | reverse complement strand
ACGGCCGACGCAGCGAAATTCTGCCCTATCCGCAGAATGCTGCCTGCGGCGGCTTTTGAATCTGCGACGCTTGGAAGGCCCTGGGAAGCGCCCATCCTACTCCGGTAATTCCCGGGCTGCCGTGCCAGGCGGAAGGAGCTTTTCCGCAGCCTCTCGAATCCCCGCGAACGGCAAAACGGTTCGCGGGGATTTCTCGCTTCCGCGTACAATTTCCTCCGCCGCTAATCGAAGCTCATCGCCTCGTGGGGGATGTAGAGTTCCTCAAGCGCGGTGATCTCTTCGGCCGTAAGTTTCACGTCGAAAGCGGCGCCGGCGTCGTTGAGGTGGTTCGGCTTGGTGGCGCCGACGATCGGCGCCGTGATGCCGGGCTTGGACAGCAGCCAGGCCAGGGCCAGCGTGGCGCGGGGCACCCCGCGCTTTTCCGCAAGCTCGCCGACGCGGTCGATGACCTTGCGGTCGGCCTCCTCGGACTTTTGGTAGAGAGTCCGGGCGTAAAAATCGGTTTCCAGACGGGGAGTGGATCCGCTGCCGGCCGGGCGCGCCAGACGGCCGCGGGCGAGCGGACTCCACGGGATCACGCCGATGCCCTCGGCGCGGCACAGCCGAAGCATCTCGCGCTCTTCTTCGCGGTAGAGAAGGTTGTAGTGGTTCTGCATGGAGACAAAGCGCGTCCAGCCGTGCCGATCGGAGAGGTAGAGCGCCTTGGCGAACTGCCAGGCGAACATCGACGAGGCCCCAATGTAACGCACTTTGCCGGCCTTCACGCAATCATGGAGCGCCTCGAGGGTCTCCTCGACGGGTGTATCGCAGTCCCATCGATGGATTTGGTAAAGATCGACGTAGTCCGTCTGCAGGCGGCGCAGGCTCTGGTCGAGTTCAAAGAGGATTGCCTTGCGTGACAGGCCGCGGCCGTTGGGCTCATCGCGCATCACGCCATACACCTTGGTGGCAAGGACGATGGCTTCGCGGCGCGCGTTGTTCTTCAGAAACCGGCCGACGATGGTCTCGCTGTCGCCACCTGAGTAGACATTGGCGGTATCAAAAAAGTTGATGCCGAGGTCGAGGGCCTGGCGCAGGAAGGGCTGAGCCTGGGGTTCGGGGAGTGTCCAGGCATGGCGGCCGGGGCGGCGCGGAGGATCGGCGGGCTCTCCGTAGCTCATGCAGCCCAGGCAGAGGCGGGATACCTTCAGACCGGTTTTGCCGAGATTGGCGTATTCCATGATGTCTCCTGTCGATGCAATGGACTTGGTGGAGATAAGAGCTTTTGAAGCGCCGGTGCCGGGCGGGAAGGCCGGAGCGGAAAATGCGAGTCAAATTCCCAGAATTGAATTCCTGAGCCTGTATCGCAAATTACCTTTCGGGGGCTGGACTGGGCGTTTTTTGTGGCGGTCTGAAAGATGAGAACGGCAACGCGTCAACCTCCGGCGCAGCCCTCACGGCGTAATCAGCAGCCGCTCGTAAATGTCGAGCGTGGCATCGTCGAAGCAGACAAACTCCACGCGCTCCACACCGTTCTGGCCGGCGTGGGCTCTTACGGTGCGCAGCGCGATTTCGGCTGCTCGGCGCGGGGGAAAGCCGTAGATGCCGGTGCTGATGGCAGGGAAAGCGATGGAGCGGACGCGATGCTCGCGGGCCAGTTCGAGGCTGCGCCGGTAGCAGGAGGCGAGCAGCTCGTCCTCATTGTGGTTGCCGCCGCGCCACACAGGGCCCACGGCATGGAAGATCCACTTGGCCGGCAGGCGGAAGCCCGGGGTCGCCTTCACGTCGCCGGTGGCGCATCCGCCCAGGGTTTCGCAATGGGCCAGCAGAGCCGGTCCGGCGGCGCGATGGATGGCACCGTCCACTCCACCTCCGCCCAGCAGAGAGGTATTGGCCGCGTTGACGATCGCGTCGACGGTGAGCCGTGTGATATCGCCGGGTACAGCCTTCAGTTCCACGTTGCATCGCTCCCCGCTCATTGTCGCATGCCGCCGAGTGGGAGAATTGTCCGCCCGCATGGGGCTCAAATGCTTACGGGACAGCAAGGTGATTGATATTTCCCCGGCGACTGCCGATGGGAGTATTGTCGTAGGGACGGCCATGTGCATCTGCAAGGCAACAATTGCAGTGCCGGAGCGCTCTAAGTTTACGTTGCCGCAGGAAAGCTGTGCGTTGCGGAGTCCAGGGTCGCCGTTTGTACCTGCCGTGCGGAACCAGGCTGGAGCGCGGGTTCCCGGCAGAAGGCAATTTCTTGAATAACCTCAAGTTTTTGAAAGGTTTGTGGCCGGGAAGGCGCGGACGACTTGCTGAACATCGGCAGCTTCATTCCGGATGAGCCAGGCGCATTGGGGGTGCGCGGGGGGCAAGGTGCGGCCGGCAGGTTGGCCGCCAGGCGTTGGCGCGCCGGTGTGCGCCTCTGCGTCGCGGGCGCGGCGCCGTTTCTGCTGATCCTTGCGGGTTGCGGAGGAGGTTCGGCGTCTGGCTCTGGGAACTCGTCGAACGGGGCCTTCACCATTTCTCCGGGTACGGCCACAATTGACACGACGGGTACGGCC
>JAKABE010000041.1 GCA_021801945.1 Acidobacteriota bacterium | reverse complement strand
GAAGGAAGCTCATTCAGTGGCCGTCCTTTCCGGGTTACCGGCGGGCTCCTCGTCGCGGCGGGCCAGAACCACGGCGCCGAGAATGGCGATGAGCACGAGCACCGAAGTGACTTCAAAGGGCAAGAGCAGCGCGTGGAAGAGGACGCGGCTGAGATCCTGCGTCGAGGTGATGCCCTGGTTCAATGCGGCTGTGCCCAGGCCGCGCGCACGCAGAATGAGGGTAGCCAGCACCGCCAGGATGACGACAACGGCGGGAAAGCCAACGATGCGCGCGGCGCGGCTGCCCAACGTGCGCTCCTCGCGCCCGGCGTTGAGCAGCATCACCACGAACGTGAACAGGACCATGATGGCGCCGGAGTAGACAATGATCTGCGCAACCGCCAGGAACTCCGCGCCGAGCAGGAGGTAAAGGACCGCCAGCGAGGTCATCACCACGATCAGCGACAAAGCGCTGTTAATGGGATGGCTCTGGAGAAGGAGATTAATCGCTCCGGCGAGGCAGAATCCGGCAAAAAGGAAAAACAGAATCAGATGCATCGTTCCGCCACTTACGGGCTGGAGCCGGTCGTCGAACAAACCGGTCAGTTAGGGGGAAGGACGATTGGGTCAGTCGATCAGACCCTTGCGCAATTCCTCATTGTAAACGAACGCAGCGCAAAATCTCTGCTTGCGAGGCGTGATGTTACGGGTGCCCCAAGGGCCCGATTCTGCGGCCCAGGGGAAATTTGTCAGCGATACGCAAGCCAAAGGCTTGTCCCCACAATATTGAGGATGGCGAGCGGCATAAGCACCCGCCATCCGAAGTTCATCAACTGATCGTAACGGAAGCGAGGCAAAGTCCCCCGCACCCAGATGTACAGAAAGAGAAAACAAAAGACCTTTGCTGCAAACCAGAATATGGGCACCAGAGCATGGACGAAAACGTTCTGGGGCGGCGGAATGAGGTCGCCGAAGGGGCTCGTCCAGCCGCCAAAGAAAAGCAGCGTCGCCACGCAGCCCACGGTGATCATGTTGGCGTACTCGGCCATGAAGAACATGGCGAATTTCATGGAGCTGTACTCGGTGTGGTAGCCGCCGGTAAGCTCGCTTTCCGCCTCGGGCAGGTCGAAGGGCGAGCGGTTGGTTTCAGCGTAGGCGGCCATCAGGTAGATGAAGAATGCCAGGATCTGGAAGCCGCCGAAGACATTCCATGTGGCGATGCCCTTGGTGGCCTGCTGCTCAACAATCACTCGCAGATTGAACGATCCCGCGCGCAGTACCACACCCACCAGAGAAAGGCCAAGGGCAAGTTCGTAGCTGATCAACTGTGCCGAGGAGCGCAGCGCGCCGAGAAGAGAATATTTGTTGTTCGATGACCAACCGGCCAGAGCGATGCCATAGACGCCGATCGAAGTAACGCCCAGGATGACAAGCAGACCGATGTTGACATTGGAGATTTCAAAAAGATCCAGACCGTGCGGTCCGAAGCCAGACTCGCCAAAAGGTACGACCGCGATCGAGATGACCGCGCAGCCAAAGGAGATGATGGGCGCCAGCAGGTAGAGCGGCCGATAAACGCCCGTAGGAATCAGATCTTCCTTGAGGAAGGATTTGGCGCCATCGACCAGCGGTTGCAGGAGCCCAAACGGGCCAACCCGGCTGGGGCCCCAGCGATTCTGAATGCGGCCCACCACCTTGCGCTCCAGCAGCACGGTGTAAGCCACGCCCAACAGCAGCACCACCGTGACTACGATGATCTTGAGCAGGCTCCACAGAAAAAAAGCAAGTAATGTCACGTTCAGCCTCATTCGAGCAGCAACTTAGCGAGTCAGCAAGTTCGCGGGGCGGTATGTTACGCACTCAATCCGCCGCCACCTCCGCGGGTTCGTGCTGCTGATGCCGCTCAAGATCATTCAATCCGCGACAGTAGCGGCCCAGCGCCGCGGAGGTAAATAAGGTATCGTGCGCCGGAACGATAAGTTCTGCCCCAGCCAGGGCCGAGACCGGTACAAATCCGGGGCCGGACCCTGGCTCTGTGCGTACATCGTTACCGCCAAAGAGATTCATCCGGTCCAGCGTATAGCCGGGGACCAGTCGCTCGATCTCGTCGAGCACAGCAAAAGGATCAAAGGGGCTTAGTCGGGGCTCCAACCCGCGAGCCTCAAGCCAGACCGAATGGCGGTCGGCCTCGCCCGCCTGCACACCCCGCGACTGCCCCAGATCGGCGCTGACGCCGCCTTTACCAAATGGAACCAAGGCCTTCACGTCCGCGCCCATGGCGTCGGCCAGCCGCACCAGAATCTCAAAGTCGGGCTTGACGCCAGGGCGGTCGGCTGCCTTGGCCACTATTTGCAGGTCGCCATATGTATTGGTAACCGTGCCCGACTTTTCGTAGAGGCTCGCGGCCGGAAAAACCACATCGGCGAGCGCCGCGGTCTCGGTGAGAAAGAGATCTTGGACGATGATGAAGGTTTGCTGGAGGGCGGCGAGGTCAGGCTTCAACCGCGGAACCGGATTGGCTCCGGCAATGAGCAGTGCGCCCAATTCGTTCCTGCCCGCGGCCTCAAACATCTCTGGCAGAGCCTTGCCGGACACGGCGGACAGGTTCGGATATTCAGCGAAAGCCCCGGGCGCGGTGACTGGGACGTAGCCAGGCAGCAGATCAGGAAACAGTCCCATATCGGCTGCGCCGCGCGAGTTCGCGTGGTCGCCGAGATCGGCAAAACGGACGTTCCCGCGCTTCAGGCCCCAGGCGACAAGGCCCTCAACATCCGCGCCGCGCAGCTCTTCGCCAAAGACGATGACCAGCGACTCCTCGGCGAGGATGCCCTTGGCGAAGGCGGACGATCCGGCTTCGAGGAAGCCGATCAGGCTGGCGTAACCGCCGGCGGGAATCTTCTGCGTGGCCGTTGCCTGGCGAACGAGCTTGATGGACTTGTCATTGGCGACGTAGAGCCGGGCCTTGCTCAGGCGCGCATCCGTGCGCAGCGCCCAGGCCAGCATCGGATGCTCCTCGGTCGGGTTGCCGCCCACCAGCAGGATGGCCGGAGCAAATGCAATCTCGCGCAGGCTGGCGGTCTTGTCCCGGTGCCCGGCCAGGGCGCGGGCAAAGGCCGCATAGTCGGTCGTGCGCTCGTGGTCGATGTTGTTGGTGCCCAGAACCGTGCGCGCGAATTTTTGCAGCAGGTAGTTCTCTTCGTTGGTATTGCGGTTGGAGCCGATGACGCCGATGGCTTCTCCGCCGCGCGTGTCGCGAATCTCCTTGAGCTTCGCGGCCGCCACCCGCAGCGCGTGCTCCCAGGTAGCGGCTTCCAGTTTGCCCTGCGCGTTGCGCACGAGCGGAGTGGTCAGCCGTTCCTCGCTGTTGACGAAATCAAAGCCGAAACGGCCCTTGGCGCAGAGAAAGTCGCCGTTGATGCCGCTCTTGTCGCGGTTGTCAGAGCGAATAATCCTGGCGCCGTCTTGTGTCTGGCGCACACCCAAGGTGACTTTGCAGCCGTCGCCGCAATGCGTGCAAACGGTGGAGACGTGGTTCATCTCCCAGGGGCGCGTCTTGTAGCGGTAGGCGCCGCTCGTCAGCGCGCCGACGGGGCAAACGTCGATGCACATCCCGCACTGCTCGCAGTCGAGCTGGTCGCCGTCATTGGGCACGATGACCGAGTTCGAGCCGCGGTTCTGGATGCCCAGCGCCCACACGTCCATGCCTTCGCCGCAGACGCGCACGCAGCGGTAACAGAGAATGCAGCGCGGACGATCATAAAAGACGGCCGGCGACCACTGTTGCTCGTCGCGGTGATTCTTGGCTTCCGCATAGAGGCTCTCGCCGGCGCCGTACTTGAAGGTCATGTCCTGCAGCTCGCACTCGCCGCCCGCGTCGCAGACGGGGCAGTCGAGAGGATGGTTGCCAAGCACGAGTTCGAGCATGGCCTTGCGCGATTGCACGATCTCCGGCGTATCGGTGTAGAAGACCTGACCCTCGGCCACCTGGGTAGTGCAGGCAGTCTGCAGCTTGGGCACTTTTTCCTGGCGTACGAGGCACATGCGGCAGGCGGCTTGCAAGCTCAGGCCGGGATAGTAGCAGAATGCGGGAATCTCAATGCCCGCCCTGCGGCAGGCGTCGATGAGCAGCGTCCCCGCGGGCGCTGTGATCTTCTTTCCGTCGACTGTAAAGGTTACGTCGGGCATTTTCCCTCAGGGGCCAGCGCCCCGGTCAAATCACTCTGGCTGTTCGGCACGGCTGAAGCCGTGCCCTGCAAAGCGTCGATCTTTCCTTGGTTAACTACACCACTGTTAGCTGTGGCACGCCCTCTCGCGCATACGGGCAGCGCTTGCCATTTAAATGATCCTCAAACTCCTTGCGAAATTTCTTGACGAACGCGGCCGTAGGCATCGCCGCGGCGTCGCCCAGCGGGCAGAAGGTGCGGCCCAGCATGTTCTCGGCCAGATACCGGATGTTGTCAATGTCCTCTATCTTACCGAAGCCCGCGTGGAAGCGCGTGAGCGTCTTCTTGAGCCAGTCGGTGCCTTCGCGGCAGGGAATGCACCAGCCGCAACTCTCGTGCTGGTAGAAGCTGATGGTGCGCAACGCGAACTCCACCATACAGGTCTGGTCGTCGATGGCCACCACGCCGCCGGACCCGAGCATGGAGCCGGCCTTGCCCACCTGATCGAAGTCCATCCCCAAGGTCTCGATCTCTTCGGGCAGTAGCACGGGCGTGGACGAACCGCCCGGGACCACAGCCTTCAATTTGCGCCCCCCGCGAATCCCGCCGGCTACCTCATAGATCATTTTCTTCAGGCTGTAGCCCATGGGCAGCTCGTAGACGCCGGGGCGCTCCACGTGACCGCTCAGGCAGAACAGGCGCGTGCCGCCGTTGCGCGGCGTACCCGTGGCGGCGTAAGCCTCGGCGCCCATTGCGATTACATGGGGCACGGAGGCAATGGTCTCGGCGTTATTGATGACCGTGGGACCGCCATAGAGGCCGACCACAGCGGGAAACGGCGGGCGGATGCGCGGAACGCCGCGCTTGCCCTCGAGCGACTCCATGAGCGCCGATTCCTCGCCCACCTCGTAGGCGCCCGCGCCGGTTTGGGTGATGACCTCGAACTCGACGCCGGATCCGAAGATGTTCTTGCCGAGGAAGCCTTTGGCGTAGGCGTCGGCGACGGCCTTCTCCACGATGTTCAGCAGATAGCGGTACTCGCCGCGCAGGTAAATGAAGCCCAGCTTGGCGCCCACCGCGAGGCCCGCAATGAGCGCACCCTCAATCACCGAGTGCGGATCGTGAAGGAAGATCAAATGGTCTTTGCAGGTGCCCGGCTCGCTCTCGTCCCCGTTGACCAGAATGTACTTGGGCTTGGGAGATTGCTTGGGGACGAAGGACCATTTCATGCCCGTCGGGAAGCCTGCGCCGCCGCGCCCGCGCAGGTTGGAGGCCTTCATCTCGGCAATGATCCAGTCCGGCCCCTGTTCGAGGCACTTCTTTGCCGACTGGTAGCCGCCCAGTTCGATGTAGCGGTCGATGTCGGCCGCGCCCATGCCAAAGCGGCGCGAAACAATCTTCACTTCGTCGGGATGGGAGACCAGCCTAGGCATGATTGACCTTCCCTTCCGCTTTCGCTTGTCCGCGATAGCCGTCAAGGATGCCAGGAACCAGTTCGGGCTTCAGTTCGTCGTGAAAGTCGTAGTTGACCTGAATCGCCGGCGCCCACGAGCAGGCTCCGATGCACTCGACTTCTTCAAGGGAAAAGAGTCCATCTGCCGTGATGCCTTTGTGACCGATCCCCAGTTCCTCCTGGAAACGCTCGAAAAGATCGTAGGCGCCGCGCAACATGCAGGCAATGTTGGTGCAGACCTGGATGTTGTAGCGGCCGGCGGGCTTGAAGCGCAGCAGGGAGTAGTAACTGGCGACGTTGCGCACATCCAGCTCGGTGATGCCGATGCGGCGCGCCACCTCGGCGATTACCGCGTCCGAGAGATAACCAACCTCGTCCTGCGCATAGAGCAGCATGGGAACCAGGGCAGAGCGGCGGACCGGGTACTTTTCCACCAGGGCGTCAAAGCGCGCCGCCAGTTGCGGCGAAAAAAGAGATAAAGCTTCCGTATTGGATTCCTTGGGGCTCATAGATTCGGCTCCCGCATCAATTCCCGCGCCCAGGCTTCGGCGGCCAGATCCATCTCCTGCTCACCGACCGGGCCGCGCAATCTTCCGGCTTCCGTTAGTTCCAGCATTCCTGCGCTTCCATCCTCGCGCTTCCAGCTTACGGTTGCGCCGTTGCGTTTGAGGTCGAGCCACTGTTCCCCGTGACGCGCCAGAATCCGTTCTTCACCCAGTTCAATCGTCACCTGCCGGTTACCGTTCAGGCCGTGAGCCGCTGTATAGCTGCGCAGCAGGGAAGCGAGCGAAACCCACAACTCTGCGTGAACGGATGAGGCAAGCTCACTCAAACCGCCCCCGGACTGCTGCCGCAACTATCGTTTCGGCAACCTTCGACGGCCCCATTCCGGCCTCAGCTTCGATGATAGAGCCCTCCTCAAAAGCCCTTACGCCCCAATCGCCGTTGATCAAGAAGAAACCAAGCTTTTGCACTTTGACGAATCCGCGCGTATCAGCTTCTGCGCGCAGTTCCGCCGCGATTTTCGAACCCTCCATGTCCAGGGCCGCTTTGCAGCTTCGGATTTGGCCATCACTGAGCTCAATAACCACACCCTCAGGCCAGCCATGCACAAAGTAGAGCTCCGGCTCGCCCTGCCCTTTCAGCGCCAGATTGGCGCCTTCCAATTCCTGCGCGATCTGCGTGCGTACGCGATGAAAGAACGACTCGAAGTCAACCTCCCGCTCCCGAAGCGCTTCGGCCTGCAACTGAACCCTGCTCCTGCTCGCCTTGGCTTCGGCCGCCAACTTCGCGTAATCTGGCACGTATTCCTCCGGGTCTACCTGTCGATTTCCCCGAGCACAATGTCAATGGAGCCAATCACTGCTACCAGATCGGCAATCAGTCGGCCTTTGGCCATGGTCTCAACCGCCTGTAGCGTGGCAAATGACGGATAACGCATGTGCACACGGTACGGCTTGGCGGTGCCGTCGGACACCACGTAATAGCCTATTTGTCCGTGCCCGCATTCGATGCCCTGGTAAACTTCGCCGGCCGGAACGCTAAAGCCTTCCGTCACAATCTTGAAGTGATGGATCAGCGCCTCCATCTGCGTTTTCATCTTCTCGCGGTCGGGAAGCACGATCTTGGGAGCGTCGGCCTTGACCGGACCCTCGGGCATTCCGTCCAATGCCTGCTGGATGATCTTCACGCTCTCGCGCATCTCGATGAGCCGGACCAGATAGCGTGCCCAGCAATCCCCATCCGTAGAGACTGGCACCTGGAACTGAAACTTCTCGTAGCTGGAGTAGGGCATGTCCCGGCGCAGGTCGAAATCCACGCCCGAGGCGCGCAATGGAGGACCGGTTACACCCAGCGCAATCGCATCGGCTGCTGAGAGATAGCCCACGCCCTTCAAGCGGTTCATGAAGATCGGATTGCCCGTGAGCAGGTTGGAGTATTCGTCGATCTTCGCGGGAAATGTGAGAATGAAGTTCTGCACGCGGTCCAGGAAGTCCAGAGGCGGCTCCATGGAGAGGCCGCCGATGCGGAAGTAACTGGTCATCATGCGCTGGCCGGCTACGTCCTCAAAAAGCCTTAGAATTTCTTCGCGCTCCCGGAAGGTGTACAGAAAGACGGTGAGCGCCCCGATGTCCATCGCGTGTGTGCCCAGCCAGATGAGGTGGGAGTTCAGGCGGCTCAATTCGGTGAGCAGAACGCGAATCCATTGTGCCCGCTCGGGAATCTCCAGCCCCAAAAGCTTTTCCACCGCCAGGCAGTAACACAGGTTGTTGGAGAGGGGATCGAGATAGTTGATCCGGTCGGTCAGCGGTACCACCTGCTGATAGAACTTGGCCTCGCATGTCTTCTCGATGCCGGTGTGCAGATATCCGATCTGTGGCAGAACACGGACGATGATTTCGCCGTCGATCTCAACTAACAGCCGCAGTACACCGTGGGTCGCCGGATGCTGCGGGCCCATGTTTAAGATCATGTGCCGGGCTGACGTGCTTTCCGAGGCCGGCAGCTCGAGGACAGGCCCTCCCGCGCGATCGCTCATCAGCGGTATCCCTCCACCGGATAATCCTTGCGCAAGGGATGACCATCCCAATCATCGGGCAGCATGATCCGGCGCAGATTGGGATGCCCTTCAAAACGAATGCCGAACAGGTCGAAGACCTCGCGCTCGTAAAAATCGGCCCCCATCCAGACGGAGGTGATCGACTCAACGCACGGTTCGTCCTCCGCGAGCATGACGCAAAGCCGGATCCGTTCCTTGCGGGCGTGGGACAGAAGGTGATAGCTCAGCTGGAAACGGGGTGCGGAAGGAAACCAGTCGACTGCGGTCATGTCTTCAAAAAAGTTGTACCCGGCGGCTTGCAGTGCTTTGCAAGCCGCGCGAACCTCTTCCGGCACTACGAGGAAAGTGAGCTCGCCCCGATCCATTTTCGCGCCTGTGACCGCCTGCGGGTTCCAGGCGAGAAGAGCCTTGGCGGCCGGATGTTCGCGAAGTTCCTCGCTCACCCAAACCGGCACGGCTGAAGATTGGCTGATCGTATCGCTCATCCTATAGGTCCGCCTTGTCCTGGCTCCAGTTGAGTATGCCCTTGCGCACAATGTAGTAGAGGCCAACGGCCACGAAGCCAAGGTAGACAAGCATCTCCCAGAAGCCAAAGAGGCGCGAACCGGTGATCTCTGGCAGCTTTCGATAAATGACGGCCCAAGGCATCATGAACACCGCCTCCACATCGAAGAGAATGAAGAGAACAGCGACAAGATAAAAACGCACGCTGAAGCGGCCCCGAGCGTCCCCCACCGCCTGAATGCCGCACTCGTAGGCATCCAGTTTCACAGCCGTGTTACGGTGCCGGCCCACAAACCACGATGCGACCACCATTCCCAGCCCGAGAACAAAGGCCGCGAGAATCTGCATCAACAGCGGAAGATACTGCCAGTGATAAGGAATCATCGCCACTTTAGCCCAAAAGAACTGTATAAATGCGCACCCGCTTTACGGCGGAGAACATCGTCTCCAAACCAACAGGTCCTCGCTTGAGATTAGGAGTTCAGCCTCATCCCGTCAAGGCGTGCTCGATGCTGCCGTCCCTGCCGCCTGCGACACGAAGATGGCAATGTCATTTCACAACTTGGCCTGTGTTCAGGAGAGGGGGACCAATCTTCCCCCTCCTGAGTAGGAATAGCCTGATAGGCCCTCGATGACGTGTGCGCTACGTCACAGTAGTTCCCATTTCGGATCGAGATAGTCCCTGTGTACTGATGTGGGACACGGTACGCTCGTCATCTGAAAAAAGGCGTTCCAGAGCCGAAAGAACAGCATGAGGATATACACGATGACAGCGACCATGACGACCGGCTTCACCAGCGGATTGACCCCGAGTGATTCCGTCGCCGCCGCACCCACCGCCCGCGCCGTATCCTCCCGCCGCCGCATCTCCCCCCAGGCAGGCCACGCTCTGGAAACTCTGGGCCACGCAATCGAATATCTGATTGACGAGTTTATCTACGCGGGCGGTTCGTTTTCCGTGCGCGATCCACGCCTGGAGGCCGTGCAGCTGCTGATGGCCGCCAACCGCGCGATCTACTTTGCTTGTCCTGAGGTTCCCACCCTAAGGCAGCGTTGCCGCTCGCTGTTGCGCCTGCGTACGGTGTAAGCCATTCACGTCAAGCCAATGGCAAGGCCCTGGCGCGCCCCTCTACCATTCCGGCGTTGGGTATCTTCACGGAATCAAACACAGGAGCATCTGAGGGAGGCGCTCGGAGTCTCGCGTAGTGAACAGGCGCAGCGCCCTACTGGCCGAACAGCAGGACCGCAAACAGCACCAGCCAGGCAAAGCTCATGGCGTGCCAGAACCATGCGGTGGAATCGACGGCAATCTGACGATAGTCGACGCGTTTGAACCAACCAAGAGCCAGCAGGCAGAAAAGCAGCGCCAGCACGCCGAGGAGAAGGTGGGCGGCGTGCAGGCCGGTGATGACGTAGAAGAAATAACTGGCCGGTGTCGCCCAGCGGTCGAAGGCAAAGCCCTGAGCCGTGAGTTGCCTCCAGGCCATGAATTGCCCGAGAAGAAACAGGATGCCCAGCACCAGGGTGGCGGCCAGCCAGGGCATTGTGCGGCGCAAGGCGGGTCGTCCCATGCCCAGCCACTCCTCGATCACGTCGATCTCCTGAAAGATATGCCGGCGGGCCTTCTCCATGGTCAATGTGCTCAGAAGCAATACCGCGGTATTGACGAACAGGATGGGGGGCAGCAGCACCGGATGCCAGTCCCCGATCTCCCGCATGGTGCTCGGATCCATGTATGTGCTGGTCTGACGGGCGTAAAAAAGCATCACCAGCGTCACAAAGAACATCATGTCGCCGGCGAGGGCGCAAAAGACGAAAGCGCGGACTTTATGGAGCAACTCTCGCGGCCCGTGATGCGGATTCTTCCAGTTGTCATCCCCGCCGCCTCCGCTGCCGCCGGTCGGTCGCCGGTCAACAGGCGGCTTGCCGCCGGTCCCCGGCGACTTTCGCTCCGTTTCCGATGGGATGGGCGTAAAGATCGAAGGCATGGCCCGCCTCTAAGAATGAGCGTACTCCCACTTTGGTTTGGACGCATCCAGAAACCGCTGGGTGGGCCCAAAAATCGCCGAGAATGCCCTCATCACCCTCTCGGAGGGCCGGGGATAGAAGGGCGCAAGATGCGGATGCAAGATATCCAAAATAGAAAGAGGGGCCCTCTATCTCGGTCAAGGCTTTGGAACAAGCGCCCGACCACGGAATCCATCCAGCATGAGAGGGTCGCCGGCCGCGAAAGCACAACAAACCTCCTGGGCTCTTACCCTTGCCGGAATACACGCCATGTGGTGTCGCTCTATTTCGAATGCGCGCTAGCCGCGATGCCGACGAAGAGTCGGTGCACGCGCCGGTCGCCGGAAAGCTCGGGATGGAAGGTGGCGGCCATCAAGCTGCCCTGGCGAACCAGGGCCGGAAAACCGTCGCGCCGGGCCAGAACCTCGACCCCAGGGCCGACTTCGGCGATGCGCGGTGCGCGGATGAAGACCATCTCCAGCGGGCCTCCGGGGAGGGTGGTTTCAGCGCTGAGAATCGTGGAGTCGATCTGGCGCCCATAGGCGTTGCGTTCGACCACGGCGTCGAGGAGTCCCAGGCTGCGCTGTGCCGGATTGCGCACCTCGCGGGCTAGCAGGATGGCGCCGGCGCAGGTGCCGAAGACGGGATGGTACCCGCAGAACGTGCGCAGTGCCTCGAAAAAGTGACGCCTTTCCAAAAACTTGAGGATGGTGGTGGATTCGCCGCCAGGAAACACGAGGGCGTCCACGCCGCCAAGCTCCTCTGGCTTGCGGATCTCGCACGGCTTCGCGCCGGCCTCTTCAAGTGCCGCGGCATGCGCTGCGTAGTCGCCCTGGATGGCCAGGACGCCGATGCGGGGGATCAGAGCTTTCTTCAATTTCTTCCCTTGTAGGTGAACGGGTTGAATGTCTGAACACCGAAGATGGTGAAATCCTTCACGTTCCGAATGACGACCACCAGTTTATGCATTCGGGCGGTAGCGGCGATCATTGCATCTTCGAACCAGTCGTCGGGTTTTCCGGCCATCAGCCGGGCTGTTTCCCGGAAACCATTTCCGTCCATGGGGATCACAACGAAAGTGCGCACAATGCGGTCGATCCAACGTTCGATTTCCGCAGCCTTAGGGCGATCCTGCAGCCGCGTCAACTCGACCCCATCCTGCAGCTCACCCACGGCAACTGCGGGAATCTGGATGTTCCGCTCTGCAACCGATGCAAACCAGGACAGAACCGCTCCATGTGGCCTGTTTTTCCGCAATTCCGAGATAACATCCGTATCGAGTAGATACATTCCGTTCACTCGAAGGCGACAGGCTTGCGGCGGCGGAAACGCCTGCGCGGAGGAATCAGGAGATCATGCGGTCCGTTTGGATCCAGCAAGACGTCCTTGATGGATTCCCGGTTCTCGCCATTCAATCGCTTCCACTCGTCGATGGGGACGAGAACTGCCTTCTCAACGCCGCGCCGGGTCACGATCTGCGGACCATTCTTGAGAGCGGCATTGAGCAGCTCGCTGAAGCGGGCTTTGGCATCGTAGACGGGCCAGACCATAATTCCTCTTCTTCCTCTTGACTGTATCACTAGTCAGATGACTAGTCAGAGGGACCGAAGTGCAGGCAGACGGGCGCGGGCTGCTCTAACGGGGTGGGACTCTCGGAGTGTTGCTTAACACGAAGTTTGCAGCGCTGTCTGCCATATGGAGGTTTTACTCACTTCAAGGGCGTGTATCTCCTGTAGTCGCGTGCAGGTTATTTGTTGAGCCGCCAGAACGCTGCGTTAAGGACGCTGGCAAAGCCGACCCACGCGAGATAAGGCGCCATCAACCAGGAGGCTAAAGAGGAGACGCGGGCGAATGCCGCAGTGGTGAACAGAATCGCAACCCAGAGGATGACCACCTCTAGCAACGCCCAACCAACTCGATGCCAACGGAAGAAGATGAACGACCAGGCGAAGTTCAGTGCCAACTGAGTCAAAAACAGAGTGATCGCGGCTGTTCGCCAAGCAGAGGGAGGAGCAAGGGAAATCCTCCACGCCGCAACCGCCATTAGCGCGTAAAGCACAGTCCACACCGGCCCGAACACCCAGTTCGGCGGAGCAATGGACGGACGGATCAGCGTGCGGTACCAGGTGGGAATCTCGCTCGAAGTGAACGAGCCGCTGACCGCCGCAACTGCGAAGCAAAGCAGAATCCAGAAGATGAGCGCAATCCAGCGCATGGTCTTACCGTCGGTCCTCGTGGCTCTGATCGTATCACCGGCAATGCCGAACTAAGAGGCTGCGCGGGCGAGAATCAACGGCCAATCCCTCGCCTTCGTTCGGGATGACGAGCCTATTCATGGGGCTTATGCGTTGATGAGCCTTTCGTGACGGATCACCTGCAATGGTGCGCTGGACCTTCCTCAAGCGAAAAGAAAACCGGGAGCGCCCTGCGCTCCCGGAATACCGACCTGCCGCACCGCAGGTGCTCACCAGCCGCGGGTTTGGAGCAGCTGCGACTCTTCGATAGCTGCCGCGGCCAGGCCCTTCATGGTCCCGGTGACCTGCTCGCTGACTTCGGCCAGGATCTTGGGATCGTTGTAGGGCGTGGTCGCGTCCACGATGGCCTTGGCGCGACTGACAGCCTCTTCGCGTTCCTTGGCGTCGTTCTCCACATCGAGCGGCGTGGCGCGCTCCTTCATGAAGATGCCGGAGCCGACGAAGACCGCCTCCGCACCGAGCTGCATCACGAGCGCGGCGTCGGAAGGCGTGGCGATCCGTCGTCGCACGTCATTGCTAGCGACGGGGCCCGGGGGAGGAAGTCGCCATAGCCAAGCTTTACCGGCTATGCCTGGCGATTGCGTCGGCGCGCAACACGCTCCCGTTTGCAAAGCCGAACGCGTGCTCCGACTCAAGACGGAGCACGCAAGCTGATGCTCCACCGGGACGACCCCGAGAGCTACCCGCTCCACCTCGGGAACTCCCGGGGACCGTTCGTCTTCCCCGAGGGGGTCGCCTACGTCAGCACGAGCCGATCCGAGGAACAGGTGATCGGGGAGCTTCGCGCGGCGTTCCCGGGCCAGTACCCGGCCGTTCTCGGCCGCCACCTCTTGTTCCGCGACCTCTCGCCGGTCTACTTCTCCGACACCGTCGTCCCGAGCGCCTGGGCGTCCG
>JAKABE010000496.1 GCA_021801945.1 Acidobacteriota bacterium | reverse complement strand
ACCGTGCGGCTGAGACGGTGGGGCAGAGATCGTCGCAACGAAGCAGATACTGTGCCGGTTTTGGAAGCATCGTATTTCCTCCGTTGCACCTTCCGCGACGGCCAGGTGGAGCATTCTTCCTTGATGATTCGCGCTCTCCGGCTTATGCCGACTTTAAAGTTGCCTCCGTCAAGAGCCTCCGCGCCCAGTACCGGAGGAAGAAGAACGTGCTCACGGTCCATAGCGAAGTGGCTAATGCGATTCCAGCCACGCCATACCAGTGCATCAGAAGCAGGTTCAGCATGACATCGAGCACGAGATTGAGAATGCCACAGTAAAAGATCAGCTCGGTGCGCCGCATGGCGACGAGAAAACGGTAATAGACCCGGCTGACGACGAAAAAGGGAATCTGGATCGCGAACATGATCAGCACTTCGGTGACCACGGCGGTGTCGCGCGGGCCGAACACTCCGTGCTGGAGCATGATGCGGACAAGGAGGTGTGCGCCAGCCATGAGCAGCGCCGCGGCGGGTACTGAAATCAACGCCGTGATTCGAACCCAGGAACGCAGGGTGTGGCGGCAGCTACTCCAATCGCGGTAGGCGATGAGGCGTGAGAAGTAGGGCACGACGGCCGTGGCGACCGCTCCGGCCAACAGCGTGAGCACTACGCTGACAAAGCGCGTGGCGTAGACCAGCGCGGAGACGCTTCCCGCGGGAAGCATTGCGGCCATCGCCTGGTCCACCAGCAGGCCGCCCGAGGCCACGACGCCGCTGAGCAGCACGGGGCCGTACTGGCGTCCCACCTCGCGCGAGGCTTCCGTCATTCCATACCAGCGCAGGCGGAAGCGGTAGCCATGGGCATTCATCATCCAGGCGACCAGGCCCGCGTGGATTGCTGAGCCGGCCAGCGTGAAGTAGACCATGGCCCAGATTCCGAACCGGCTGCCGAAGGCAAGCACGCCGAGAATGATGGAGACGGAGATGGCCATGGGCGCCAGCGCGGGCAGTGCGAAACGGTCGAGCGTGTTCAAGACAGCGGTGCAATTGCTGGCGACTCCCGTAATCAGGACCACCGGCAGCAGCGCGTAGAAGAGCCGGATGGAAAGCTCCAACTTCGCCGGAGGGAAGTGCGAGGCGATCAGCGGGAAGAAGCCGTGGGCAGTGAGGGCCATGGCGCCCGAGGCGGCGAGAAGCAGCAGGCACATCCACAGCATGGAGCTGGAGAGCAGTTGCTGCGCGCGCTCGCGGCCCTCGTGCTCCCGCACCCGGATCAGCGTGGGCACAAGTGCCTGGTTCATCGACTCGGAGATGAGGTTGACGAGCAGGCCGGGGATGAGCGCAGCGGCCAGAAAGGCATCCATGGCGTTGGAACGACCATAGACGCCGGCCACCGCGATCTCCTTGCAGACGGCGGCCGCTTTAACAACGATCCCGGCCACGCCTACCGACGTGGCGGCGCGGAAGATGCTGCGGTTGATGCTGGATTCTTTGAAGGGCCGTGCGAGCTGAGCGGTGGAGAACATAGCCATCGGAGTGGTGGGGGCTGGTCCGCCGGTTTACACGGCTGCAGCCGCGGTAGGCGCAAGCTTATGCGGCGGGTAGGGGCCGGGAAAGCAGGCGGCGAGAGCCTCAGGTTCGTCCGCGGCAAGCCTCCCGGCGAGGGCAATCAGGGCAAACAGTAGCCAGGTGGTGCGGCTCTCCTCCACGGTGGCCACCGATGATGTAACAGCCCAGACGAGCAGGGCGGTGACCAGCGCCAGGCGCAGCGCTCCGTGTGTCTGGAGGGCCGCACGCGCGGCGAGCACCAGGATGGCCATGGCCAGGAACAAAGCGCAAAGCCCGCCGCTAACCACGATGGAAAGCGCCGTGTTGTGCGCTGTATCGATGGGTGACATTCCGGCCGCGCTGACAAAAGTGCCTGCGCCCGTACCACACAGCGGCGCTTGCACAAAGGCGCGCCAGCCCGCGGACCAGATGTTCAGCCGTTGATTGAGATCGCCGTTCTCAATTTGCTGAGGGATGGTTGCCAGGCGAGCCAAGGTACCGCTCGGAACGGAGACCCAGAGAACCGACGCCACGGCCGGCAGCGCAATAATCCACGCCAGCGCGCTGCTGGTGTGGTTACGCGCCAGCAGGAGGCCGTATCCGGCCAGGGCTACCAGCGCGGCCAGAAACCCGCCTCGCGAGGCCGTGAGCAGGACGGCGAAGAGGCCCAGCGGCAGATAGCCCAGTGCCAGCAGGCGGGCTGGCCAGCGCGACTCGCTGTTCACGAGCAGGGCTGCTAGCGGGAGTCCGAGATCGAGAAAGCGGGCTACGTCGTTCGGGTCCTGCCCGACAGCGGCAAAGCGGATCTGGCTGGCGGCCATCGCCGCGGCGGAGCTGAAGTTGGCCACCGTAAGCGCGGCGAGCACCCAGGAGCCGGCTACGTAGGCGCGCAGCAGCGTCCGCAGGTCGCGGGGGCTCTCAGCAAACTCCCACACCAGCCAGACGATCATCATTTCCTGGAAGTAGGCGCGCATCTTGCTGAGCGTCACAACCGGATCGATGGTCCAAAAATACGAGCAG
>JAKABE010000495.1 GCA_021801945.1 Acidobacteriota bacterium | reverse complement strand
TTGTCGTGTCCTGAATATGCTCCGCGCGCAACGTGGGGTTGGTCATGATCGACTTGGAGTACTGGAGGAAGTTGCAGATGTTGCAGTAGGCATTGGCGGGGCTCTGGTAGTAGGGGTCTTGGACGTACTTATTCCAGTCGTCGCCGAAGTAGGTGAACGAGACCTTGTGGGCCATCAGCTCGTCGCCGATGGTGCGCACGGTGGAGGGGGGCACGGTGAAGACCGTATTGTGATTGCTGGTGTCGGTGTAGGCGTCGGTCCCGTCGCCGAAGTAGCCGGGATTGTAGTTGTTGAGCAGATAGTAGTGGCTGGCGGCGCACTTGGGATCGACGTGATAGGGAAGGCTGGCCAGGTAGTTCAGCATCGTGCCCACGCCCGGCGCGCTGGGGTCCGAGCAGTTGCTGTAGCTGCCGCCGCCATACGACGGTGATCCGTTGGAGCCGCCGCCGTAGCCGTCCTCGCTGTACCAGTTGTTGGTGCCCGGCTCGGCATTGGGATCTTCCACTTCATCCACGACGCCGGCATTCGCGCTTCCGGCGGCCACGAGCTGGTTGTGCGGCGGAACCGCGGGATGTCCGTTGCCGTCGCTGAACCAGAGGGCGTCGCCGGTGCCGATCTCGATGTGGTTCATGCCCGTGCCGCCAGTGGCGGCCTGGTGGTAGTTGTCACTGAGCGCAAAATGGTCGGCGAGGTATTTCAGGTAAGGCGCATCGCCTTCCTGCATGTTGTAAAAGCCCATCGACGCCGAGCCTTCGCCCGTGGTCTCTTCGTTATAGTTTGCCGGCCGGGCCACGCCGTTGGAGCCGGCGCCGGTGGTTACCTCGACCCACGCAAACAGGTCCCCAAGGCACCCCGAGGGGTTCATGCGACCGGCGTGGCTCGTGCTGCAATCCAGTTGCTGCGCCATCTGGTAGTAGCGGTGGACGGGGCTCGCGGTATAGGCGTCGTAGGGAATGCCGTGGGTGATCTGGAACGGGCCCGGCGGCAGATCGTTGTAGTTGTCCAGCCGCGTATCAGGCGTACCGGACTTGAGGCCGGTGCCTCCGGTAGTGAGGTAGGTGTAGTACTGCTGGTTGGGCAGGCCGTTCTCATAGGCCTCGGCTTGCGCCGCGGTCGAGAAGTGGGCCTGTGTGGGCCCGCCGGCGAGCGGCGTGGGCAGGGTAGCATAGAGCGCCTTGCCCTCAGGGCTGTTCTGCCAGCCTTCGTGGGAGGTGTCCACGGCCTGGTACTGCTCGGCTCGTATATAGTTGGGGCCGGGCATGCCGTTGGCGGTGACGATGCCTTCTGAGAGCAAATTCCAAATCCTTTGGCCGTGCAGTGGCTTGTAAGTGGCAAAGACGTTGTCAAAGCTGCGGTTTTCACCGAGGATGACGATCACGTGCTTGATGGGGGTGCGGGTGTGCATGCCGGGGTTGGGATCTTGCGCGAATGCCGGCGCAGGCAGGCCGACAAACACTTGCGACGCAGCGAGAACGACTGCGCAGCTCCTGAGCACGAGTGACTTCAGGTGATTCCGGTACATCGGACTCTCCAAAAGGGGGATTGAGAGACTGTCGGTGCCATCCGCCTTGCGCACTGACAGCGCGCGTAGAATAGCCCGCATATTCTGAATGGAGGTTGAACGTATCGAGAATGCGCGATGAAATTACGCCGCGCCTGTGGAATGCCCCTCTGCCGTGATTGTCCGGACCGATGGCGCAGAGAAGTCTGCGATGCCATCGGCTATGATCGAGGATGGTTCAAAAATTAACGGAGCCGCAGTGGGAGCATCATGAAAACCGGCATTATCGGCCTGCCGCAGGTGGGCAAGACTTCGCTCTTCAAAATCCTGACCAAGGCCAAAGTAGACGAGCACGGGCGCTCCAACCCGCGCGAGGCGCACATCGGCGTGGCCCGCGTGCCCGACGAACGGCTGGACAAGCTCTCGGCCCTCTACTCGCCGCGCAAGACCACCTACGCCTCGGTGGAGTTCGTAGACGTGGCCGCCATCGGCCAGGAGGCGCTGAAGGAATCCGCTTACCTCGCCAGTCTGCGTCAGGTGGATGCGCTGATTCACGTGTTGCGCGCCTTCGAGGATGAGTCGATTCCGCACGTGGGGCCCATCGACCCGCTGCGCGACATTCGCGGCGTCGAGTTCGACCTGATGGTCAGCGATCTGGAGCAAATCGAAAAGCGGATCGAGCGCGTGGAGAAAGATCTGAAGAAGATGCGCAGCGGTGACTTGGAGCGGGAGCACGCGCTGCTGCTTCGCTCCAAAGAGGCGCTCGAAAAAGAGCAGCCGCTGCGCGAGCTGGAGATGACGCCGGAGGAGAAGAAGCTCATCAAGGGCTTCATGTTCCTGTCGCAGAAGCCGATTCTCTATGTGCTCAATATCGGCGAGAGCGCGGCGCTGGGCGCCGATCTGGAGACCGCTGTCGGCCGCTTCAAGCTGGATGATGTGGCGCACCGGCCCAACTCCGGCGCCACCGCCATCTGCGGCAAGGTGGAGGCCGAGTTGGCGGAGATGGATGACGCCGAGGCGGCGGATTTTCTTGAGAGCTACGGGCTGCACGAGAGCGGG
>JAKABE010000494.1 GCA_021801945.1 Acidobacteriota bacterium | reverse complement strand
GCTGCTCTGGCGCGAGCTGATCGCACGCTACCACTATCTCAGCTACACGCCCCTGACCGGCGCCCGCATGCACTACCTGATCTACGACGGCGACCGGCTACTCGGCGCCATCGGCTTCGGCGCCTCCGCCTGGAAGCTCGCCCCGCGCGACCGCTTCATCGGCTGGACCCCTGCCCAGCGCGAGCAGAACCTGCACCTCATCGTCAATAACGCCCGCTTCCTCCTGCTGCCCTGGGTGCACGTCAAATACCTGGCCTCGTCCGTCCTCGCCCAGGCCGCCCGCCGCATGCAGCAGGACTGGATCGAGCGCCACAACTTCCGGCCGGTGCTGCTCGAGACCTTCGTCGACCATCGCCTCTATCCCGGCACCTGCTACAAGGCCGCCAACTGGATCTACGTCGGCGACACCAAAGGCAGAGGCAAACTCGACCGCCACAGACTACGCGACAAGCCAATCAAGGCGATCTTCCTTTACCCCCTTGACAAGGACTTCCGCGCCAAGCTCACCACCGACTGACCCCTCGCCTTTACCTGCTCACTGCGGACGCGACGGGGTTCACCGAAGGTGTACCGCAGTTTGCCCCAATGTTAAATCCTGTTATCGAGGGGTCGGCATCTCTTAGCTCACCGGAGATCACCCGAATTAGATCGTATGCCTCCGCAGTTTCGGTTCCCGTCATTTGGAGAAGGTCGGGCACGTGCCTGTCTGTGACGATCACCGTGTGCCCGTCGCTAACGGGGTATTTGTCTCGTATAGCGAAGACGCTACCGCTGTGGTACAAGGCACCATCTTTCAGCTCTGTGGCGCAGAAGCCGCAATCCGGGTCGGGCGGCGCGGCTGGAGCGGGTCGAAAGTCTGTCGTATCCTTGTTCCCCTTGCTGCGGTTGCATTTGCTGCACAACACCTGCAAATTGGAAGGGCTTGTCTTCCCACCACGAGAGCGGGGGATGATATGATCGACATCCAGCGGACGCTCACGGCTGGTGGCTCCGCAAAGTGCGCAACGGCGCCCGGAAGCCATAAGCACTCGTAGCCGTAGACTGTCGGGGATCGGCTCACTGTCCAGCATGCGGTAGTCCCATAACGCCAATCCACGTTTCGCGACAAACTCTTGCATCTTCTGCTCACATGCCATAAGAACGAACGACCGCTGCTCGAAGGACAGCCGTTCGGCAGATAGAGAAATCAGTTCGCCATCTTGTTGTACGACTCCGTGGTTCTTGAGAACGCGCAGCGGCATTTCGCGAATACGCTTTTCATAATAGAGGATTTGACTCTCGTCTCTGCCGACGAATGCCAGCGCCAATTGTCTTAACGTCGCGGAACCACCGGCCTCAACGAGGGCCCGTATCATTAGTGGTTGGTAGATGTGGCTCATGCGCATCTCAGACTCGATAAAGCGCTTGAGCTCATCGAAATTCACTGTTTACACCTCCTTCAAGTCCAGGCTTCAGGCGATGAAGACATGGCTGCGATGCCATTCGAGGTACTCCTGCGAGGGCCGCTCCTCCAACACGGACGGAACAACGATGCGGCTCCCTTGGCGGGAGTAGTAATCCTTACCGTTGTGCCATTCTGTTGCTAGCCGCCGGCTGACCACAAAGCGTTCTTGTTCATCCACCGTCACATAGCCGCGGTCGAATAGGATGTGCAGATCCGCTCGCAAGAGAAGACCGTTGCGAACATCATGCGGTCCACCCGCGCTGAAGGGCCGGATGTGAGCTGCCTCGAGCACCGGAAGCGTATGCTCCTGGGTGACAGCGCACCTGCGCCCGTAGGCGTCAGTCACCGCCACGCGGAAAGCGCCTTGCCCAACGCGGTGAAATCCGAGTCCCCAATACCCGCCAGGCCCCTCCTCTTGCGGTTGGACCCCTTGCGGCACTGGCATGGCGCCCAGGCGCAGCTCTACCTCATTCCAAAGCGCGCTCGCGACGTTCTGAGAAAAGCTTCCCGAACCCTGGACGATGTTCTTCTTCCACTCGCTGGGTACTGGGATCCAGTCTGACTTCGGAAAGAAAAACGGACGCTCAAGGACGATGCACCCAATCTCCGGGTCGGGCGACAACGCATTTCCCTTGCGGTAGCGGCGAATACGTGCAAGGCATTCAGACTCGGAGGTAGCCCCGTTTTTTTCACCAAAGGCGAGCCACGCCAAGGACATTGGCAACACGGAATACTTCGTGAAAAATCCCCCGCCGACAATGTAGTCGTTTGGCGAGTGCAACTTGAAGAGAAACGGCTCGCCCGGGGACAAAGCCTTGAAGGTTGAGCCTCCTGATGGCCGCCAGAAGTTCACCTCGTCAGGTCGCCGCGCCTCAAGAAAGCTGAACCAGTTGTCGTCCGTGACACCGACATAGAGCCGCATGCAGTCGTCGCCTCTCCGTTGCAGATGGCGACTCGTTCCACATGCGGGGGGTCTTCCCCTCCCATTTGCCAGTCGCCCCATGAACCGCGATCACCGCTCGTGATATGCAGGCCACTAGTTTCGTTCACGGCCATCCGCGACCTCTCATATAAAGGGTTCGGGAGTTGTCCCGGACTTTTACCTTTTGGTGGGTCGGG
>JAKABE010000493.1 GCA_021801945.1 Acidobacteriota bacterium | reverse complement strand
GATTATCGGCGGTTGAAGCGCAATGCGAACTCGTCCAGGTACGCATCCAGATGTGTAGCGGTGACCGAGCCCTGATGCGTTCCCCGCAACCAGCGCTTCAGACTCTTTCATTCGGAGCTACATGTATTCAGGTTTCGGCGAACCCTTCTGGAATAGAATTTGCTCCACAGCTCGACCCAGATGTGCCGCAGTTCAATAACACCCTGACTAGTTCACCGGCTTCGCCTGTCCCACCTGTTGGGCTGACGTCGTATAAAGGCGGCAGTCTCCGGTGGTCTCCTTGAATTGAAAATAGGGATGGAAGAAGAAAAGGGCGCTGGCGCTGCCGCTGCCCTCGGCCAGATCGGCAAGCCACACGCCGTCCGGCTGCTCCTGGTTGTGGACGTGAACCCATAGTCCCTTGTGAATGTTGGCCAGCAGGCCGCCGCCGAGCTTGAGGTTGGCCACCGACTTCACGTTGAAATCGATGATCTCGCCGGTTCGTTCATCGATGGAGACTGTGCCTCGCATTACCTTGGCGAAGCGCTGATAGAGGTTCTTGGCGCGGAACTTGGGGTTGGGCACGATGGTGTAGTAGAGCACGCTGCGGCCGTTCTCGATCTCGCGCCGGCCATCGGTGAGCATCATGGCGGCGAGAAAATCCTGGACCTGCCTATTTTGTTCGTTGGTTTCTTTTTGCGCGGCGGCCTGGTTGGAGTACTTGAGCGTCTCCTTCATCACCCGCTGGTTCTGCTTCTTCTCCTCGCCGGGCGAAAGGGCTTTGCCGTTCTTCGAGAGGATGCGCTCAATGGGGATGCCATTCACGAAGAACTGTTGCCTGACTTCGGTGCTGACCTTTTTCACCTTGCCGTTCTTGTCGGTCTGGGTGATCACGTCGGTCACGCGGCAGTCGTAGCGCTCCTGCTCAGCGGCGATCTTCTTTTCGTTCGCCAACGCGCGCGCGAGCAGTTGCTCGGGATCGGGCAAGGGCGCATTCAGTGCAGGCGCCGACGCCGAGGCTTGTTTAGCGGTCGCGGCGGCGGCTTGCGCTGGAAACAGCGCGGAGGTAAAGCAAAGAAGAATGAGAAAAATAGCTCGGTACATGAAAAGAATACTTTCTCCCTTGCCGGTTATGCGGACAGCGCAGCATGGCTGCCTGACCGCGCGGCCGCTCATCCGGTTGGACAGCTTTGAGACGCAAAAGGCTGCAACCATTCCCGCCGTTCGAATCCGCGCAATCCAGGCTGCGGTAGCCAGGATCCTCTACCGCTCGTGGTCACCAAACACAACTGCGCTAAAACGGAAGATATCGGTGTTCTCATCCTTCCAGCAGTCGTGGTTCAAGCCGGCCTTGGCGCAGGTTCCTTCAAGGAATCGCTGGCGGTCCCAGTGCTGCTCCACCGGGACCTGGGGCAAAAGCAGGCCCTCGTGGCGGCCATTCTTGATGAGCAGGCCGTCGCGGCCAACTTGAATCTCCTCGGGGTCAGCGACGTGCCGCAGCGGCGAGAGCACGGAAATCTCATAGCTAAGCTGCGGCAACTCGGCAGCGGTGACGGATGGGAAACGCGGGTCGCGCGTCGCCGCCATGGCGGCCGTGTCGCGCACCGTGATGTAGAGCGGCTCGATGGGCGAGGTGTAGCCGATGCAGCCGCGCAGACGATTCCCTTCGGTGATGGTGACAAAGGCGCCGCACTCGCGGTTGAGGCTCGCGCTGGCGGGAGCTTCAGGCTCGTAGAGCCGCTTGTCGCGAACTGTTGACTCAACCGAGCTGCGCGCCACGGCCAGCAACTCGGATTTTTCCTGCTCTGTCAGCGAGAAAGGCGTTTCGGCGGCGGCCGCGGAGGGACTCTTCACGAAGAGATCGGCACAATAGCCCACCACGCGAGAATGGTCGCCTGAAGTGTCGCCGGAGTTGAGGTACTTGAGGACCATCGCCTGGTTTGCGCCCATGCGCTCGGCAGCGATCATGGCAGCTACGATGGGCGCGCCGCCACAGGCCTCCCAAACGCGCGTCTGAAAGTTGCGCGCCATGTTGAAGTAGTCCCATTCAGCGAGCGCACCAAGCGTCTTGTGGTCGATGGATTCGGCCTCCGCGTAGGGATGGTAATGCGAGAGATCTGAGCTGGCCAGAATGAGCGTGTCGCCGTTGTGGATCAGCTTGGCCAGGGCCACACCCAGGGCGCGGCTGCTCTCGTAGCTCTGGTCGCCCATGATGATGGGCACCAACTCGAAGTTGCCGAGGACGGTTTGCAGCCAGGGTAGTTGCACCTCGATGGCGTGCTCCGCGCCCGCATAGGTGGGCGCATGGCCCTTGTCGGAGAGCTGGATCGTGGGATTCATCTTCGCCAGCTGGCTGGCGAACTCCTTGTCCACAGGAATCAGGCCGAGAGGCGTCGTGTAGGCGTCGCCGTCGTAAACCGATGTGAAGCCGAAGGCCACAAAGTGCGAGGGGGCGATCACAACCACCCGCGCATATTTGCGGTCCTTCAGTGCCGCGTAGGTGCAGGCCGCCACGGGGCCCGAGTACGGATAGCCGGCGTGCGGCACCACCGCCGCCAGGATGGGCCCTTCGACCGGCTGCGGCGTCACGCCCGCC
>JAKABE010000040.1 GCA_021801945.1 Acidobacteriota bacterium | reverse complement strand
ATAGTGGCAATAAAGAAATAAATAAATATTCAAACCATCTGACAGAAAGTAACAAAAAAGAAACAAATTTTTCCCATATTTTGGATCAGATTTTTTTTTGCCAAGCTCGTTCGTAATATTGGGAAGAAAACCACGCCCGAGTCGCGGATTTTTTTCCTTTCGAAGAAGGATCTCGAGTTTGTCGAGATCTTCGTCGATGCGCAGCTGAACTCACCTGCCCGTCCCATGCAGACGATCCAACCTGCTTCCATGCCCATGGGCAAATCCACACCGGCCGGTTTCCCCTGATCGGCTCCGCTTGACCTTTGCCCCACGCCCGCTCAGACTGAACATATGGATTCCGGAGAAGGGAATTCACCTGAATTGAAGAGAGTTTTTTCAGGCGCAGTTTCTGGAGATGTTCCCCATTACAGCCATTTTTCAGAGAATGACGTTCGCTCAGGCGAGCCGTTCCATCATTGCAGGCGCTGGATTGATGGCTGCGGCGGCTCTCGTTCTGGCCGGCTGCCGGTCGGCCAAACCCTCCTCGGCGCTCACCCCGCTTCAGACGCAGGGAAAGCACCTATTTCAGGTCGGTTGCGCTCAGTGCCACGTCTACAACAACTGGCGCATTACGCCCGCGCCGCCCGATCTGCGTGGTCTGTTCGCCCGCAAAACGCTGCCTGACGGCGAGCCGGCCACCGATGCCGGGGTCCAGCATTTGCTCTTGACCGGGAAGGGAAAGATGCCGTCGTTTGCCTTTCAAATGACCCCTCAGCAGATAGCCGCCGTGATCGCCTACCTGCACGTCTACGGCGCCGCGCCGCGCAAGTGAGGCTGCGCGCATCCTCTCGGCTTGAACTCACATCACGGTATACTTGGGAGGTCCATGGAGCCGGAAAAGACATTCTATTTGGAGACCTTCGGCTGTCAGATGAACGCCCATGACTCCGAGAAAGTCATCGGCACGCTGCGGCAACGGGGCTACCGTCAGGTCGAGTCGGAAGAAGAGGCCGGCCTGATCCTCTACAACACCTGCTCCATCCGCGACAAGGCCGAGCAGAAGGTCTTCCATCGCCTCAACGACTATAAGGCGCTCTACAAAGCAGGCAAGCGCTTCGGCGTGCTCGGCTGCGTGGCCCAGCAGGAGGGCGAAAAGATCTTCGCCCGCGCACCCCACGTCTCGCTGATCTCCGGTTCAGCCTCCTACCGCAAGCTGCCGGAGATGCTGGCCCGGCTAGAGGCAGGCGAAAACCGCATCACCGGCCTCGACGACCGCCAAACTGAGGAGACCTTTGAAACCGAGTTCACCGCCCGCCTGAACCCCTACCGCAGCTACATCACCATCATCGAGGGCTGTGACAAGTTCTGCTCCTACTGCGTCGTCCCCTACACTCGCGGCAAAGAGCGCAGCCGCACCTCCTCCTCGGTGCTTGAAGAGGCCCACCGGATCGCTGGCCTGGGCTACACCGAGATTCAGCTCCTCGGCCAGAACGTGAACAGCTACCGCGATCCGGAAGGGAAATGCAGCTTCGCGGAGCTGCTGGCCGCTGTGGGCCAGGTCCCCGGCATTCGCCGCGTGCGCTTCACTACCAGCCACCCGCGCGACTTCACCCGTGACATCGTCGAGGCCATCGACGCCGTACCCACCCTCTGCGACCACGTCCACCTGCCCGTGCAGTCCGGCTCGGCGCGCGTCCTCAAGAGGATGGCCCGCGAGTACACCCCCGACTGGTACCTGGAGCGGATTGCCTGGATCAAGGCAGCGCGCCGCCCCATCTCCATCTCCACCGACATCATCGTAGGCTTTCCCGGCGAGACCGCTGACGACTTCATCCAGACCATGGACCTGCTCGCCCAGGTCGAGTATGACTGCGTCTTCGCCTTCAAATATTCGGCTCGGCCCAACACGCCGGCACTGGTCATGATCGATTCCGTCCCCGATGTGGAAAAGTCCACCCGGCTTCAAGTGCTGCTTGATCGCCAGCGCGAGATCCAGAGAAGTAATTACGCCAAGCATTTAGGGCAGGTTCTTGAGGTGATGGTTGAGGGTCAGAATCCAGCGCGCGGCCAGATTTCCGGCCGTAGCAGCCAGAACAAGCCCGTCAACTTCACCTGGCCGAAGCCCATTGCGCCGGCCCCGGGCAGTTATTTGCAGGTGAGGATCACTGCAACACATCCCAACAGTCTGACTGGTCATGCCGTCTAAGATCCAAGTGTGCGAAAAAGGGAATGCCATGGACATTGAAGTGAGAATACGTGGCCTGATGCTCGACCCATCCACGAATAATCCCATCGTGGTGCTCAAGGATGTCGCCTCCGATGCCGTGATTCCGATTTGGGTCGGAATTCCGGAGGCCAATGCAATCGCCTTGGAGATTGAAAAGCTGATTCCTCCGCGTCCCATGACTCACGATCTGACGAAGAATCTCATCCGCAGCTTGAATGCAAGCCTGGAACGCGTTGTTATTACAGAAATTAAAGAAGAGACTTTCTTTGCCATGCTCTGGCTGCGCCAAGGCGATGAGACCCTGACCATGGATGCGCGCCCCTCCGACGCCATCGCTCTGGCGTTACGGGCCGATTGCCCAATCTATGTCGCAGAGCAGGTGATGGAGACCGCTAAGATCAATTCGTCGAGCCCGCCCGAGGGACCAACCGCCGAGCAGTTGCGAAATTGGCTTGAGGGCCTCAACGACGAAGACCTAGGACGCTACAAAATGTAGTCGAGCCTCCGTTGCCAGAAGACGCCGGCAACGGCTTCCAGGACAGGGCCATGGTTCCGCGCAGCGGCCCTGAGCTCCGGCACGGAAATACCTTTCTGGCGCAGCTCGCAGGCATGAGCTATTTGCCAGCCTTCCAGTCTCCAAGCTCAGTCACTTCTGGATGGAACTGCAGGCTAAGCGCGAGGTGTTCTAGGGCAACCGTCTGATTCTAATAAAGGTGCGCCTCCGGTCCGGCACAGGCGGAGCGATCGTCGACTGGAGCGGGAACCATCCAATCTCCGCTCCGCGCGCTCCCGGCCCCGTGCCGCAGGCTCCCGATAGACGCGCGCGCCCAATGCAGCCGCCATGAGCTTGCGCGCCAAGGAAAATTCTCAGCGTAGGCTTCCGGGCCGCTAAGCGCTGCCGGAGGCAGTCGATCTCGTCAGTCAGAAATACGTAGTCAATAGGTAGTCCGCGCAGTCGTAGACGCTGATCGGCCCCCCCCAGTGCCACCGCAGATCGCAGCCTTGGAGCAGCTGTGAAACCCGGCTGCCGGCAGATGCAGCCTGGATGGGTTCGTTATCAAAGCCCCGGCGCTCCAGTACCGGTTGCAGGGAATCGAGGTCTTCGACGGCAACGGGCGACAGCACAAAGGCAGGAAGAGAGCGCGAAACCACTCAATGATCCTATTTCGGAAACGCCGCGGCCCCAGTTTACAGAATATCTGTTATCGGACATTGCGTTACTTCTTCCGGGTGCATTCACGGCTTAGAGCCTGAGCAGCGATCTCCGCTCTCGGATACGATTGCGGTTCTATGGATTTGTCGCGAAGCCCATTCTGCCCGAAGCCCTGTATCCCGAGTTGGCTCGCTTCTTGCGGAAGAATACGAGCTCGCAACCTGTCGGCTCGATGATCCCGCCCGCAAGTTCAGCGGCGGCATTCGGCCAGCAGCGCGTGGGAAATCGAGGCAAGCGGCAGAACGCGATCGACCGCGCCCTTCCGGATGGCCTCTCGCGGCATTCCAAATACAACACAACTGGCTTCGTCCTGTGCGATCGTGTGGGCGCCCGCCTTCTTCAGTGCCAGCATGCCTTGTGCTCCATCCGAGCCCATGCCGGTAAGCAAGGCTGCGGTGGCGTGCGACCCGGAAGCATCCGCAACGGAATGAAACAGCACGTCGACCGCGGGCCGCTGAAAACAAACCAGAGGTCCGTCTTTGATCTCCACCTGGTATCCGGAGAGCGATCGCCGCAGCAGCATGTGGAAGTTGCCGGGCGCCACCAGCGCCAAGCCTGGCTCAACTCTGTCTCCGTCCTCAGCTTCGCGAACCCGAATCGCGCAGGCCTCATTCAGGCGATCCGCAAAGGTACGTGAAAACACCGCCGGAATGTGCTGCGCAATCACCACCCCCGGACAATTCTCCGGAAACTTGCTGAGGATCTTCTGGATGGCTTCCGTTCCCCCCGTCGACGCGCCGATGGCAATGATGGCCGAGGCCGGAAACGGCTTTGCCGAACTCGATCGCGCGGGCGGCGCGGATGCGGCATGCTCTTCCCGCGCAGATCCTCGCAGCCGGGCCATCCTAGCCGTGCGAATCTTGGAGGCAAGGCTCAGGCGCAGTTCTCTTAACGGCTCCGGACCGCCCGGTTTGGCAAGCACATCGATCGCACCTGCTTCCAGCGCATCGATGGCCGCACGGCTGGACGAGGCTCCCAGAGAGCTGATAACAATCACTGGCATCGGGTGATGCTGCATCAGCGTCTTGAGGAAGGTTACGCCGTCCATCCGCGGCATCTCAATATCGAGCGTCAGCACATCCGGGTGCAGCGAAAGAATCTTGTCGCGCGCCACGTAAGGATCCGGAGCCGTACCCACAACCTCGATATCGCTCTCTGCCGACAGCGAGTCCGTCAGCACTTTGCGAACGATCGCGGAGTCATCCACAATGAGCACTTTGATCTTGCTGTTCATGCCGGTACAACCAGACGTAAAGAAACTGTGAGCGTTCCATTTTCGATCCCAAAGCTCCGTTGAGCGGTCGGAAGATCACAGCATGTTCGCCGTTTCGCAGACCACCTGGCCGGGCTGTGCGGCAGTGAGTGCATCCTCTTCTTCGCCCAGAAAGCCCGCCGCCAGAGTACGCGCCGCGGCCTCAGAGACGCGCACCGCAAGAGTGCCCGAAAGCGGTCCGCAAAAGCCTAGGTTCGACTCCAGGAACGCTCTGCCCGCTTCTGCATCTGCCGGGCCCAGATGCGCGGTGAAGAGCATCTTCTCCAGCACCAAGGACACACCCTCTTCCAGTAATCGGTCAAAATCGCGTTCAGCCACGGGTTACCCCCAGAATCTTCTCTACTTCGTCGCGGAGGTCCTCCGGCAGAAAAGGCTTCGACACATATCCCCGTGCTCCCAGCGCCGGCATTCTCTGTTTCGCCGTTTCCTGCTTCGCAACATTCTCCTACTTCGAGTCCGGTGAGACCAATGACCTTCCGAATGAATACGCGCATCGCCGACGAATCGTCGACGATCAAGAAGCTCAACGCCATGGGCACACCTCCGTGGTAAGCGTTCTATTCCCTACGCGAGGCTTGATCTCGCGCTGCTCGTTGCCGGGAGACTGCAGCCACACGCGGCCGCTGTTCACCTCTATGCGTACCGTCCGCACCAGAGTCCCTCCCGTTTCTTCGGCATGCGGAACCAGACCGAACTTCCACAGATGTTTGCGTAAGGCTAGGCAATTCCGTTTCCCGATGTTGAAGATCGAATTGTCGTTCAACACCTGCGCTCCGCCCGCGGCCACGATCAGCAAGCCGCGCAGATCAGCGCCGCTGGCCAAGGCGACGCGCAGAAGATGCGGAATCCCGGTGTCGGCAAACTTCCATGGCTGGGGCCCGGGCCCATCCTTGAGCCGCGGCGATTCGGGCAGCATATAGTGAATCATTCCAGCCACCCGCGCCACCGGATCGTGCACCATGACCGCGATACACGAGCCCAGCGCATAGGTCACCAGCACGGCATCTGGGTCGCTGCTCACTGTGCCTTCGCCCACTCCTACGACAAGCTCCCTCATCTCGGATTGCCTCGCTTGCGATAGATCGCCGGCTGGATTTGCTGCAACTCGTGCTGCGTCCCGGCGAGATTCTCTGAGTGGCCCACGAACAAATAGCCGCCGGGTTCCAGGCAGGCGGACAACTGGCGCACGACCATCTCCTGAGTTTGCTGGCTGAAATAGATCATCACGTTGCGGCAAAAGATGACCGCAAAAGGTCCAAGCACGGGCAGCGGTTCGATCAGGTTGATCCGCCGGAACTCAACCATGGCCAGGATTCCTGGGCACATGCGGTACCATCCTTGCCAATGCCCTTCTCCACGCAGCAGGTGCTTCTTGAGCCATGCCGCCGGCGCGCCGCCCTGGAAGCGATCCGAGCGATACATCCCCTTTCGCGCCGCCGCAAGCGCGCGCGTCGAAATATCAGAGGCCAGAATCTGCGGAACACTCGCCGTCGCCACTCCGAAATACTCTCGCGCGGCGAGCGCAATCGTGTACGCCTCTTCGCCGGTAGCAGTGGCCGCACTCCAGATGCGCAGCGGGCTCCGCCGATTCCATCCCGCAAAGACTTGCTGGATGAGAAAATCGAAATGCGCCTGTTCGCGGAAAAAGCTGGTGTGATTGGTAGTGAGCGCGTCGATCAGCTCCACCAGCGCCTCCCCCGTCTCGTCCCGCTCGACATGTCGGTAGTAATCCCGGAATCGGGCAAATCCCCGCTGCCGCATTAGCTTCCCCAGACGCGCGGCCACCAGCGATTCCTTCCCCTCGCTCAGTTCCAGGCCAAACTCCTGGCGCGCCAGTCCGGCCACCGTCGCGAACTCCTGGGCGGTCAGCGCATGCGGCCGCAGAATCTCCGCCAATTCCCGGTCAGCGCCGTCGGCAGAACCGGATCCCCTCACTGAATCTCCCTCCGCATGCCCCCATGGAAGATTCCTTCCAGGTCCAGAATCAAGCCAACGCGCCCATCGCCAAGGATCGCGCCCCCGGCCACACCGGGAACCTCCTTCAGCGTCTCGCCCAGACCCTTGATCACGACCTCCTGCTTCCCGATTAGTTCGTCCACCATCAGGCCAAAACATTTGCCGCCGGCTTCGGCGACAATCAACAGATTGTTCGTGACTGCCTCCGATCGCGGCTCCACGCCAAAGCGCCGGGAAAGCCGCACCACGGGAAACAGATTGTTCCGCACCAGCGCCATCTCTTGCCGGCCTTCCACCGTAAACACCATCTCCGCAGTGGGCCGCAACATCTCTCGCACCGAGAAAATGGGCACCACATACCGCTCGCGGCCCACGCCCACGATTAGTCCGTCGATCATGGCCAGCGTGAGGGGCAGGCGCAGAGAGAAGACGGTGCCTTTCCCAACCACCGATTCAATGCCGATGCGCCCGCGCAGCTTCTGGATTTGTCTCTTGACCACATCCATGCCCACGCCCCGCCCGGAGACCTCGGTGATCTTCTCGGCGGTGGAGAAACCGGGATGAAAAATGAGATTGAAAACCTCCTCATCCGGCGGGCGGGCCCCTTCTTCCACCATGCCTGCCCGTCGCGCCCTTTCCAGAATCTTGTCGCGGTTCAGCCCCTGACCGTCATCCCCTATCTCAATCACAATGTGACCGGCCTGATGAAAAGCGCTCAGGCGAATCTTCCCCGTCGGATCTTTGCCGGCGGCGCTCCGCTCCTCGGGCGTCTCCAGTCCGTGATCGATCGCATTGCGGATCATGTGCATGAGTGGATCGGCCAATTCCTCCACTACATTGCGGTCGAGCTCCGTCTCCGCGCCTGTGGCTACCATCTCCGCCTGTTTGCCGGTCTTGCGCGCCAGGTCCCTTACCAGTCGGTTCATCCTCTGGAAGAGCCCTCCAATCGGCACCATGCGCATCGCCATGGCCATCCTCTGCAGGTCACCCGTAATTCGCTCAAGCTGTGCCAGCCTGTGCTGCAGAGCCGGACTGCGAAGCGCAGCAAGCTCCGGATTGTGAACGACCATGGTCTGCGCAATCACCAGCTCTCCCGCCATATCGACCAGGTGATCCAGCTTTTCCGTGTCCACTTTCACGGAACGCGTGTCGGCGCTGTCGGTGCGGCGTTCCATGCCGCTGCGCCGCTCCGGCCCGGTCCAACTCTCCGAAAATTCTCTTCGCCGATCGACGGGTTCATCCGGCGTGCCACGGTCCGGCAAACGTGTCTCGGCAACCTGCGAGGCCTGGTTGGCCCCTCCGCGCGCCGCGTCGCCTATCCTCTCCAGCAGTTCCTGCTTCTCCGGCGCGAGCCCCGCTTCTCCTCCCGCAAGCGTTCTCTCGATGCGCACGAGCCAGGCCTGGAGATAGTCGGTCGCTGCCAGAACGATATCCACGACCGCCGGCGTAATGGTTTGCTTGTGATTGCGGACCAAATCCAGCAGGCTCTCCGTTTCATGAGCAATCTCGCGCATCTCCGCGAGGTCCATGAACCCGGCCAGACCCTTGATGGTGTGAAAAGCGCGAAAGACCGTGTTGATCGCCTCCGTGTCTTCAGGGGCCTTTTCGAGCGTGATCATCTGGGCCTCCACCTGGGCCAGATGATCGCGCGATTCCAGAATGAAATCGCCAAGCAGTTCGCGGTCTTCCCCCAGCGGAACAGATGCCGGCGCCTCAGCCTGCACGGATGTGAAAGATGCGCCGGCGGCGTCGGAGACGCTTTCGCAGCCGGATGGGCTAGAAGCGTCGCTCAGAGCTTTCTGCATTTGTTCCAGGCCGTTCGATAACAGCGTCTCGATTGCGCCCGTTCCCTTCGTTCTGGCCATCTCATCGAGCATTGCGGAGGCGATGCTCGCGACCTCCGCGATGCCTGCCGCCTTGGCTTCTGTCCGGATTGCCCGCAGGACCGTAGTCCGTTGCTTCCCGCTCAGCTTCCCCAGCACAAGCTGACTGGCAGCCTCTTCCACACGAGAGTGCAGAGCCTCAGGTGAGCCCCTCTGTCCTGCCGTAGCCTGTTCCCCCTTCGACATGGCGGTGTCTCCCCATCGAGTCTTGTCTGCTGCGCGTTCATGCACGGGCCTCATCGATCGACTGCATCTCCGCTGCATGAAACACGCGATCGTGATGAAACCTCGCGGAACGGATCAGGCCATCGCCTTGAAATCCGCCTCCATCGGAATGGGATCTGCCTTGACCTCCGCGCGGTGGGACATGTGCACTTTGGACGCGTGCGCCGACAGCTTGTGCGGCCCTGTTACGGGCTGCCATGCCGGCTGCGCCGGCTGGTTCCGCGAAGCTTCTTCCATGCCCCCGACCATCACGCTCAGCTGGTGGACAACCTCCATTAGCGCGGATGCTTGTGCCGTCAGCTCCTCGGCCGCCGCCGCGCTCTCCTCGGAATTGGCGGCCGACTGCTGCGTCACCTGCTCCATCTGGGTTAGCGCCTTGGCGATATGCTCGATGCCGCGGGTCTGCTCCTGGCTGCTCAGGCTCACCTCGTCCACCAACGTCTTCACCTTGGCCGATTCCTCCGTAATCGCGCGGATGGCCACCGCTACCTGGTCCACCTTGGCTTGTCCATCATTGGACTTGGCAATCGACTCTTCGATCAGGGCCGAGGTGTCCTTCGCCGCCTGAGCACAGCGCTGCGCAAGATTGCGAACTTCGTCGGCAACCACCGCGAACCCCATGCCCGCCTCACCGGCCCGCGCTGCCTCGACCGCCGCGTTCAACGCCAGAATATTTGTCTGGAACGCGATCTCATCGATTACCTTGATGATCTTGGCCACCTTGTCGCTGGACCTCTTGATGTCCGTCATCGCCGCCACCATCGATTCCAGCGAACGGTTCGTCTCCACAATCTTCTCCTGCGACTGCATGACCAATGCGTTGGCGGACTGAGAGTTCTCGGCGTTCCTGCGCGCCATGGAGTTGATCTCCTCGCTCGAAGCCGACGTCTCTTCTAGCGACGCCGCTTGTTCGGACGCACCCTGCGCCAGCGCCTGGCTCGAGGAGGAGATCTGGCTGGCCGCGCTGGCCACCTGTCCCGCGCCTTCTGAGAGTTCTTGGATCGCCTTGCGCAGAATTCCGCTGATCTTTCGGACCGTGACGATCATTACACCTCCGTTCACCAAGGAGAGGATGAGCAATAAGATCGTTACCCAGTGCCCGATCAATACTTGTTTAACCGCGCCGGCAGCTGCGGTGCGCATCAGATTCCCTTCTTGCTGCTGCAGCAAACCGGCTTGAGTGGCCATCTCATCTAGAATCGGAAGAACATTTTCCTTCAAAAGAGCCGCCGCCATGTCGGATTTGCCGGAGGCAATTAATCGAATGTACTGCTGATGCAGATTGACGACTTTCTCGCGAGCCGACGCTAATCCTGCGCAGATCTGTCGTTCACTGTCATTGTCGAGCAGAGGGTTGATGGCATCGAGATTGCTCTTCATCACGCCGCTTGCCTTGATGAAGTCCTGACTGGCGCGGGCAGCCTCCGATGGTTCTTTGGTCAGCGTTCGAAGCAGCACCTCGTGTTCCGATGCGGTCAGATCCGACACCCCGGTGTCAAGTTGGGTCCCTAAATACTGCTTCTGGGCCTCTCCGTTCACAAGCGTGCCGATGCTCTTCCCCAGGTCACGCATGAGCCACAACGCCGTCCCGCCGACGATGAGTGTCAATGCCAGTGAAGTGCCAGAGCTCCAGAAGATCTTCTTCCCTATCGTCCTTTCGGATGCCATCACATACTCTCCCTCGATTCAAATCTCGGTTCAAATCTCGATTCAGTCCTGCAACAGCGCATCCAGGCCTCGCGCTCCTGGCAGCTCAATACGCGGTCGATGTCCAGCAGGATCTTGACCTTGCCTTTAACCTTGGCCATACCGAGGAGATAGCCTGCCGCAAAGCTGCCGTCGTCTCCAAAATCGGGCGTATCCTCGATATCGCCGGCATTGAGATTCAGCACCTCCGAGACCTCGTCGACGATGATGCCGGTGAGCAGCGAAACGCCTCCCGAATGCGCCTGCACGACAATGATGCAGGTCCGCTGTGTGTATTCCATCTCGGGCAGGCAGAACTTGAGGCGCAGATCGACCACCGGGATCACCTTGCCCCGCAGGTTGATGACGCCCTTGACGTGCGCAGGAGTTTGGGGCACCGCGGTGATCTCCTGAATGCCCATGATCTCCCGAACCTTGAGTACCTGGATGGCGAACTCCTCGCGGCCGAGCCGAAAGGTAAGGTATTTCGCGGCGCGATAGTCGGCGCCGCCTCGAGCCTCCAGCTTCTCCGCTGGCTTTCCCTGCGCCGGTTGCACGCTTCCGCCGCTCTCCTGTGCCGCCGGATTCCCCGTTGCCCCCGTCATCCCTGGCTCCATCACCGCATTCGGCATACACTCCCCTTTTTCCTCCTCATCGATCGCCGCATGCAATCCTCGCCTCGTCGCGCTCGCTACCGCAGACTCGCCTTGCCCACAATCTCGCATTGCAATCCCGTGGGCTGTGGCTGGAATCGCTTGGAACGCCGCATCCGCACCCCGATCCTCGCGAGTCGGACCGGCAATCCTTCCCTGCCTATCATCGGCAAATCCGGCCCATCAATCAGAGTCGGCGGCCCGCAAAGCACGCTCCCCAGTGAAACTGACAAGATTGCAGCCGGATACTCAAGTTGCTCCAATTGGGCGCTCAACCCTACCGCTGTGCCGATACGAAACATGAACAGGGCCCATATCCCACGAGCGCCCCAACCACCTGATGCATGCCATTCACATGCTCAACGGCACTTTTGCGCGCGGTCTGACGCATGACCTTGCAGCCGGACTCCGCGCCCGGATTCAGGTGCCAGATCTTCGGCCAACCAGATTGCCTTGAATGCGCCTTGGCGCAGAATCCCGTAGATCGCGTATCTGGCAACGGTGTGGCTGGAGCCCCACGGCGCCACGCTCTGCCCATCCACCGCCAGCACCTCGAGCGGCTGGCTAAAGTGCCGGGCGCAATTGCCGATAGACGACCTATGAGCCAGATTCGGGCGCTGATCGTGGATGACTCTTCCGTGATGCGCAAGATCGTCGAGCGGACCTTGCGTCAGGCCGGACTGGAGCTGGAAACCGTGCTGGAAGCCTCGAATGGAAACGAAGGCCTCGATCTGTTGCAAAAACAAAAGGTCGACGTCATCCTTTCGGACATCAACATGCCTTCCATGGACGGCCTTGAGTTCCTTCGTCAGCTGCGCAGCCGGGACCTCGCTCCCAAAACGCCTGTGGTCATGGTTACCACTGAAGGCAGTGAGGAACAGGTCAAGCAGGCAATCCAAGCGGGCGCCCAGGGATATATCCGAAAACCCTTCACCGTGGAGCAAATCAAGCAGCGCGTGATTCCACTGGTACGCGCCGCTTGAGCCATCGACACAAGAAAATTCACCCCCCGAGAAGGTAATCCCAGGACGCACCTGCATTCGCCAGGGCCAGGATCGCTGCTGACGCGACAGGAGTCCATTTTCAATCACCCGTTCTTTGCAGGAATCCTTCAACAGCATGCAGGCCGCGACGAAGATAGCCGCCAGCATGACCGGAACTGAGTTCTCAGCCGTCGACGCAACCGTTCAGGACGCAATCTGCGAAATCTGCAACATCGTGGCCGGATCCTGGAAAAACAGAATCCCGGCCCTGCACTCCAATTGTGGACTGTCCGTCCCCGCCGTGATCACCGGTAGCGATTACAGGCTCCGCGCGCATCTGCCGCAATTCAAGCTCCACCACATCTACCACTTCATGGACATCACTTTTGAAGCAACAATCGTCTGCGAAGGACTTCAATAGCCTTGCCGCAGATCCCCTGAAAGCCAATCAGCCTCTGGCAACAGCCTCCCGAACAATCCCGTTTTGCGTTGCAACCAACCGGCCGCAAGAATGAGTTCTTCTCGCCGGGCTGTTGAAGTCCTTCTGCTCGTGCTGCGGAAGTTCGGCTAGCACTCCTTGACTTCGCGAGCGGATTTCAGACTTCGGATCCCCGATCCCCGGAATGCAGTCTGGTGGCGCTCCTTGCTATTCCGGCCAGTCATCCGTCCGGAACGGCGAGGCCGGCAAGCCTGCCTCGTTGTACAGATTGCAAATGGGGTAGTTCTGCCAGGCGTAGCGCACCGCCACGGGATTGCTCACCAGTGGGCTTTCGACCACCACCGTATCGCCCTCAATCTCCGCCCTGGCCTCGACGAAACTCCGATCCGCTCCGGCGATCTCAAATCCAGCCAATCCCGCAGGTGTGCCGCTGTAACGCCGGGCCACAAGGCCGCCGCCCAGATGCGTGAAATGGAGAATGATCTTGTCCCCCTTCACCTGCTTGGACGAGTAGATCGGGCCGGAGTAGATGACCTTCTGATCGTAAGCCAGGGCCCGGGCGGCCAGCGACAATCGGCGACCCACCTCTTGCTTGTTACGCGGATGAACTCGGCGCACCGAACCAATATCCACCGTAACCACCATCGCCGTGTCAGGAACTGCCAGCGCCTTCAGTTGAGCCTCGCGCAGAAGCGGCCAGTTCGACGGCGGCAGCACGGACTGGTAGCTGGCAAGCTGTACGAATAGGAACGGAAAATCCCCTTCGCCCCAGGCCTGCCGCCAGTCGCGAATCATGTCCGGGAAAAGCGTGCGGTACTGCACCGCCCGGCTGCCGTTGGACTCCCCCTGGTACCAGATGGCTCCCTTGATCCGGAACGGAATCAGCGGGGCGATCATGGCGTCGTAAAGCCCCGCCGGACGCCACGAATAGCTGCGCGGATCGAACGGAAGGTGCGGCGCACGCGGAATGGGGCTTCCGGCGGATTCCGCGCGGTCCGCGGCCTTTTCCCACCCCTGCAAGGCTTCGTTGTACCGATCCATGGCGGCCGGGTAGGCCGCCTCCATCTTCCGCCATCGGTCGAGAATATCGGCAAACTCCTTGTTCGATTCGAGCGTGGGCAGCGTCGTCCACGACTCCGCCGGCGTCCCCGGCCAGGAACTGTGAATGAGCCCGATGGGCTCGTGCAGCTCTTTATAGAGGTTCAAGCCGAAGAAGTAGGCAACGGCAGAGTAGTCGCCCACGGTGACGGGGCTGGTAATATCCCAGTGGCCAGGAACGTCCCTTTGCGGCTTCCCTGCCACCGTCTCGGCCACCGTGAACATACGGATCTGGGGATAGTTGGCCGCGGCGACCTCGTCTTTG
>JAKABE010000492.1 GCA_021801945.1 Acidobacteriota bacterium | reverse complement strand
GCCGTGACCTCCGAGGGCGTTTTCCCCAATGAAAACGCCAGTGCACGCCCTCTCCGGTGTACCCAGCAGCACTGAAAATGCTATAAGGCGCAAGCTGACAGCTACGCTGAGGATGACGGCGAATCTGGCTCCCGGTTTTCGCATCTCCACAACCAATCGTGGAGCGTGCATCTTTCTATCGCATGGCCGGGGGGTATGCCTCGGTTCCGTTTCACGAAGCCGGTGCCGGCCGTTTCGCCATCGAGTGCTTGCCGCGGTCCGAGGTCTCCTGCTCCAGATCTCAGGTGCGGTCCGCATCCGTCTACCGGTCGTCGCGATGCCAATTTGTTCATGTACCGCGCTCGGCGGCGGGCCAGGAGCCCGGTGCAGGCTCCGTGCGATCCATGCTGCCTTGGAAGCCGTGGCCGGACGCCGCTCCCTTCGCCTCTTCTGCCGGCGGCCATAGCTTCATCTCCGCGACAAAACCGCTTCCTGGATGCGGCTCTTCCCCCCGGCAACGCACAGCGGCCCAAATCACACGGCAGCTTACGGCGAAGTTTTATACTGAGCTGCAGATATGACCATCGGAAAGGATCCTACGGTTGCGCCCACCATCGAGCTGGGAGGTGCGGCGGTTGCCAAACCAGGGGCCTTGCCCCCGCCGAGGATGTCTTCCGCCACGGAAACCTCCGCCGCGGTCAAGCTGCAGCGGGTCTCACGGCTGTACGGCAGCTTCGTGGCGCTGCGTGAGGTCTCGCTACAACTTGCCCCGGGATCGAGCGTCGTCATTGTAGGGGAAAATGGCGCAGGGAAGTCGACGTTGCTCAAAGTGGTTGCCGGGCTGCACGCGCCCACCTATGGCGAGGTGACGATCTTCGGCGAATCTCCGCGAGACCTACGCGGCTCCGTGGCTTATATGAGCCATGCCACGATGCTTTACGACGAACTGACAGGCATGGAGAACCTCACCTACTTTGCCGGCCTGCAAAACAGCAGTCCACAGTCCATGAGATCCAACCATTCCAGCGGTTCCCGAAAGGCTCGGCTGCGCGACCGCGCTGCCCAGGCGCTCAGCGAAGTGGGCTTGGACCCGACCAATCCTCGCCGGGTAGGCGAATATTCGCAAGGCATGCGGCAACGCGCCTCACTGGCCCGCGTCCTCCTCTCCGAACCGGATCTTCTGCTGCTGGACGAACCCTTCTCCAACCTCGATGTAGGCTCCGCGCACAGCATGATCGCTCGCCTTGTGGCGTATCTTGCTCAGCCTTCGCCCCGCGGCCTGGCGCGCACGCTGTTGTTGACCACCCATCAGACTGAGCTGGCGCGGCCCCTGGCGCAGAGCACTCTGACGATGAACGCCGGCCGCTTGGTTTCCCTGCAGCAGACCTCGCCCCTGGAGGCAGATGGCGATACGCCGGCGCAAAGGGAGGGTGTTCGATGAAGGCATTGGCTAAGGCGTCCTCTGTTGGCAAGACGAACGCGGCGCGATACTTGGACTCTCTTGGCATCCATTACGAGCTGCGCGCCTACGAGGTGGATCCAAGCGACCTTTCGGCGATCACGGTGGCGCATAAGGTTGGCCTTCCCGCTGAACAGGTGTTCAAAACGCTTCTCACTCGCACGCACGAGGGCGAACATCTGTTTGCCGTGACGCCGGGAAACTCCGAGCTGGATTTGAAGAAGCTGGCAGCCGCTGCCGGTATGCGCAAGGTAGAGTTGGCCGCTTTGAAGGATGTTGAACCGCTCACCGGGTACATTCGCGGCGGCGTCACCGTGCTGGCGGCCAAAAAGCCCTTCCCGGCCTTTGCCGATGAGACCCTGGAGATCTTCGACGTGATCTCCGTGTCAGCCGGGCAGCGCGGTCTGCAGTTGCTGTTGTCGCCGCAGGACTATCTGCGCGCCACCTCAGCCGCTCTGGCCGACCTCACCAGAGCCGATAGCCGCGCTGTCCCCACCAACGGCCCGCAAGGACCAGCATGAACTACGCCCAGCACGTTCTCACCCACCTCCGCAAGGATCTGCGCCTGGAGTGGCGTACGAAAGACTCCATCAACGGCATGCTCTTCTTCGCCCTGCTGGTGGTGGTGGTGCTTGCCATGGCCTTTGACCCGGCGTCGTATCCTGACATGACGCGCCAGATCAGCGGTGGTCTGTTGTGGGTCGCCCTGCTGTTTGCGGCCATGACGGCGCTGAATCAGTCCTGGGCTCGGGAGACCAACAACAGTGTTCTGGACGCGCATCGGCTATTGGAGGCCCCGGCTTCGGCTCTGTTCATTGGCAAGGCCCTGGCCAACTTTTTCTTCGTCACGGCCGTGGAGATCGTTCTGGCTCCCATCTTCACTGTTTTTTACAACTTGCAGCCACTGGGCCAGGCGTGGAAGCTGTTGTTTATCCTGCCGCTCGGAACCTGGGCCCTGGTGGTCAACGGCACTTTCTTTGCGGCGCTCAGCCTGCGCACGCGCAACCGTGAGACACTGCTGCCGCTGGTTTTACTGCCTATCTCCATGCCGGCGCTTCTGGCCATGATCCAGGCCACCACGGCCGTGCTCACCGGCCAGTTTGAACCGACATTATGGATCAAGGTGCTTTTGGCCTATGTGATTGTCTTCACAACCG
>JAKABE010000491.1 GCA_021801945.1 Acidobacteriota bacterium | reverse complement strand
ACGCCCAGCCGCCTCCCACGACTGCCAGGAGGCGGGCACGCGCCACCGCCGCCATGGGATAGGGGCCCGTGAGGTCAACCCGGCGGTCGTCCTGCCACACGAGCAGCAGGGGCGCCGCGGCGAGGCACGGCCCCGTTCCGGACGGTAACGGACGCTGAGAGTCAGCGACAGCAGTGGTCGCCCGAGCGATCCGATCCCATCCGGCACCCACCCTCCCTGCCGGTGCCGGGTTCCTCGACGGTGTTCGGCCGGAAACGCAGCCTGAGTCGCTTGTCAGCAACCGCTCGATTGCCAGGTCCGCAATCGTGCAGTCGGACTCCGTCGATCACTTGAGTGGATGGCGCCTGCAGTCAGTCGCGCCCAAATCCCTGCGCGATGAAGTGCGCGTCCCACGCGAACGCGCGAGCGATTCCAAGTCTCCGCATAATAATGAAGCTCACGCTGTCTACGAGGCTCACCCTGCGGCGATTGCCTAGCAGAAGCGCCGAAACAGCTTCCGAAAAAAGGTCGGCATGCACCCAATGCACCGTGATCAAGGCAAGCATTTCGTCGTGCATGGCCCTCACTGCATCGATTCCAAGACGACTCTGCAGGAGGGCGTACGTTTCGACCAAGACGAAGCTCGACGTAGCCAGCTCTTCGTCTGCACTGACGAGTTCTTCCCACATGTTCCATGCGGCCGCGTGATGTCGGTCCGCCTGGTTCAGGAGGGTTTGAGCAGTTTCCTTGAAACACGCACAAACCTATTCTAAACTTAGCAATATGGAGAGATTGGTTAGGGTTGGCGAAGCGGCGAAAGCGTTAGGTGTTTCCATTACGACGCTCAGGCGGTGGGAAGCGCAGGGTAAGTTGATTCCTGAGCACACAGCCGGGAAGCATCGCCGCTATGATTTGGCCAAGCTCAAGCCAGAGATGTTCCACAGCACGTCGGATGAGCGGCGAACGATCGCCTATGCCCGCGTATCCAGCCACGACCAGAAGGACGACCTTGAGCGACAGAAGCAGGTCTTGGAGTTGTACTGCGCGCGTCAGGGCTGGACATTCGAGATCGTAGCCGATCTTGGGTCGGGCATGAACTACCAGAAGAAGGGACTCAAACACCTGCTGGGCGAAATCGTCGACGGCCGCATCGGCCGGCTGGTGATCACCCACAAGGACAGACTGCTGCGGTTCGGCGCCGAACTGGTTTTTGCCATCTGCGAGGCCAAAGAGGTCGAAGTCGTTATTCTCAACCAGGGCGAAGACACGACGTTTGAAGAGGATTTGGCCAAGGACGTGCTGGAGATCATCACCGTGTTTTCGGCTAGGCTCTACGGCAGTCGCTCACACAAGAACCAGAAGATGCTCGACGGCGTGAAGAAGGCGGTGGAGGAGGCAGAGGGATGCTGATGGCCCACCGGATCGCGCTCGACCCCAATCGCAAGCAGGCGACGTACTTTGCCAGGGCGGCGGGTACGGCGCGCTTCGCGTACAACTGGGCGCTGGCCGAGTGGGACCGTCAGTATGCCGCGCACCGTGAGGACCCTTCTCTGCCCGCGCCTTCAGAGACCGCCTTGCGCCGCCAGCTCAACGCCATCAAGCGCAACGAGTTCCCCTGGATGTTGGACGTAACGAAGAACGCGCCGCAAATGGCGATCGTGCAGCTCGGGCAGGCGTTTCGAAACTTCTTCGCCGGGCGCGCGAAGCACCCAACCTTTCGCAGGAAGGGCGTCCATGACCGGTTCACCCTGACGAACGACCAGTTTCGGGTGGCGGGGCGCCGCATCCGCATCCCGCACCTCGGCTGGGTGCGCATGCGGGAGGACCTGCGCTTCTCGGGCAAGATCATGTCGGCCACGATCTCTCGCACGGCAGATCGCTGGTTCGTCTCGATCACGGTTGATACGGCGGACCTGCCCCAGCGTCCCGCAGAACACGACGGCGTGGTGGGCGTGGACCTCGGCGTGCTCACCCTGGCGACACTGTCCACGGGAGAGCGCATCGCGGGTCGCAAGGCGCTCAAACGGGATCTCCGGCGGCTGCGCCGCCTGAGCCAGAGTCTCAGCCGTAAGCAGAAGGGCTCAAGAAACCGCGCCAAGGCGAGAACCAAGCTCGCGCGACTTCACGCCCGGATCGCAAACATCCGGCAAGACTCCCTGCACCAGCTCACCTCGGACGTCACCCGCCGCTTCGACATCATCGGCATCGAGGACCTGAACGTGCGGGGCATGGTCCGCAACCGTCACCTCGCCCTCTCCATCGCCGACATGGGTTTTGGGGAATTCCGTCGGCAACTGAAGTACAAGGCCGCCAGACGCGGCGCTGCCGTTGTGACAGCGCATCCCTTCTTCCCGAGCAGCAAGCTCTGCTCGGCCTGCGGCGCAGTGCAGGAAGAGATGCCCTTGTCGGTGCGCTCCTGGACCTGCCCGGCGTGCCACACCACGCATGACCGCGATCTCAATGCGGCAACCAATCTCGCCCGATACGCCGTGAGTTCCACGGTGTCTGCCTGTGGAGGGGAAGGCTCTGGCAATGGCCGTCTGGCCACTGTGAAACCGGCCCCGTCGAAGCAGGAAGTCAGCACCAAAACTGCCTTTGCGTAGTTTTGGATAGGTCTGACGGAACGGGCCAGAAGCCGGACG
>JAKABE010000490.1 GCA_021801945.1 Acidobacteriota bacterium | reverse complement strand
CGCTCGTGAGCCACATGATCGACGCGCAGGTGCGGGCCGCCAGCTAGCTCGCGGCTTTCGGCGCGAGCTGCAACTCCGCTCCCACCTGCAGCGCTGCTCAATCCTTTCACTCCAGCCTTTACCGCCTCATGCGGGCAACCCCTTCGAAAATTTCCCGGACCGGCATACCGCTTCCGGGTTACACTGCTTCCGTTCCTAAACCCAAGGGTCCCTTCGATGCGAATCTCTGTAGCAGTGTGCACTGCGGCGGCGTCCGCACTTCTGCCGGTACTGGCATTTGGCCAGTTCCAAGCCCCAACGCAGGATGAACTCAAGATGACCTCCGATCCCAAGGCGCCGGGAGCGGCTGCGGTCTATCTCAACATTGCAGAGAACGCCGACGATGGGCTCCACTTCCAGAGCTTCTACGCCCGCATCAAGGTGCTCACCGAAAAGGGAAAGGAACTGGCTACCGTCGAGGTCCCTTATGGCGGCGGCTTCAAAGTCAGTGAGATCGAGGCGCGCACCATCCATCCCGATGGCACCGTGATCCCGCTCCAGGGCAAGCCCGAAGACCTGCTCACCGCCAAATCGGGCGACGTGAAATTCGGCCGCAAAGTCTTTACGCTGCCCGATGTCACCGTCGGCAGCATCCTCGAGTACAAATATCAGCTCGATTACCCCGAAGGCACAGTGTCCTCGCCCCTGTGGCGGATTCAGAGGCGATATTTCGTGCACAAGGCGCACTTCGCCTTCACTCCTTTCAAAGCCTTTTTGACTGGCAGCCAGAACATGACTTCGCATTACCTCGTCGATCCAAAAACCGGCGAGGAACTGAACAACCTCATCTGGTGGGTGAATCTGCCCGCCGGCACGCCGCCCTTCAAGAGCGATGCCATGGGGCGCTTTTCGCTCGATGTCACAGATGTTCCTCCCATTCCCGACGAGCAATACATGCCGCCGCTCAACAGCGTCGTCTACCGCGCCTTCTTCTATTACAAGGGCGCCTACACGGGGCAGGAGTTCTGGCAGAACGCGCCCAAGCTGTGGTCGAAAGACAAAGACCGCTTCGCCGATCCTTCCCGGACTCTCCGCGAGGCGGTGGCCGGCATCGTCGCGCCCAATGACACCGAGCTCGATAAAGCCAAAAAGATCTACGCAGCCGTGCAGGCGCTCGACAACACCGATTACTCGCGGCAAAAGACCGCCTCCGAGCGCAAGGAACTGAAGCTGAAGACCATCGCCCACGCCGAGGACGTGTGGAAGCAAAAAAGCGGCGACAGCAACGATATGGCCCTGCTCTATCTCGCCATGCTCCGCGCCGCGGGACTGAAAGCTTGGGCGCTGCAGGTGGTCAATCGCGATCGCGCCATCTTCGATCCCACCTACCTCGACCTCGATCAGTTCGATGACACGCTGGTCATCCTCGAGACCGGCGGCCAGCAGATCCTGCTCGATCCGGGCGTCAAGCTCTGCCCCTTCCAGAGCGTGAGCTGGCAGCACTCCGACGCCGGAGCGTTGCGCCAAAGCGCCCAGGGACCCGGCTTCACCAAGACGCCGCCGCTGATTTACAAGGACAATTCCATCTCCCGCACCGGCGACGTTACCATCGACGAGCACGGCGCAATCAGCGGCTATTTCAGCGTCGTTCTGAAGGGCCAGGCGGCGCTGTACTGGCGGCTTGTGGCTCTCGAGAACGATGAAGCGGAGGTGAAAAAACAGTTCGATCGCGAGTTGGAAGGCATGGTCCCGGCCGGCATTGACGCCCATGTGGATCATTTTCTGGGGCTCGATCAGCCGGAGAGCTTCCTGATGGCCGTCGTGAAGGCCCAGGGATCCATGGGTTCAGCCATGGGCCACCGCATGCTGCTGCCCAGCTTCTTCTTCGCGAGCCGCGGCAGCGAGCCTTTCGTGAAAGAAGAAAAGCGGCAGGCGGCCGTCGATATGCATTATGCCGAGGCCATCGTCGAACAGGTGACCTATCATCTCCCCGCCGGCTTCACCGTGGAAGGCACTCCGCAGGACACCGATGTTCCCTGGCATGGACACGCGGTTTACGTGGTGAAAACCAAGTCCAGTCCCGGCCAGCTCGTCGTGGCCCGCGAGCTGTTGCGCGGCTTCGACATGGCCAAGCCCGATGAGTATCAGGACCTGCGCGGTTTCTATCAGAAGGTGGCAACCGGCGATCAGCAGCAGATCGTGCTGACGCGGCCCCCGGCTCCCCAAGGAAACTGATCATGCCCTCCAGTTTGTTTCATTCTCTGTTGTTGCCTGGTGTTCTGGTCTCGTCGCTGGCCCTGGCTGCCGTGCCCGCCCGCGGCAACTGGCTCGGCAAAGACGATCCGGTGCCGCAGTGGGGCCTGGACGCCGCCAAGACTCCCACGCCCACCTATGCCGGCGACGCGGCCCGGGTCATCCTCTTCGACGAATACGTTGAGACCGTCGATGCCCAGGGCCGCGCCACCGAGCGCGAACGCCAGGCCATCCGCATCCTCAAGCCGCAGGCGCGCGACACCTCCTGCGCCGTCTCCTACGACGTCGATCAGAAAATCAACTCGTTCCGCGAGTGGACGCTGACTGCTGATGGGAAGGTCTTCCAGGCCAAAGACAGCGATTTCGTCGACGTAGGCGATACCTCGGGCGTGCCC
>JAKABE010000489.1 GCA_021801945.1 Acidobacteriota bacterium | reverse complement strand
GCGCGATTGTAGGAATTGAGATATTCTCGGTCGGCGTAGATCAGGCCAACATCGGAAAGCGAACCTAAATCGTGATTGAGACGGCCCACATAGAAACGCGCGCGCGTGTTGTATTCCGGAGTTCCGGGCGGAACGGCCTGCCCGGGGCTCCTGTCGTCCACCGCCAGTATCCCCATCGCCCAGCTGTGCAGTTTCCCCGTCAGCCGCGCGCCAAACTGCGGCAACACGATGTTATCGGTGTAATACAGGTTGATCGGAGTCTGAAAATAACTGGCATTCTCGATGAAAAAGGGTCGTACTTCAGGGAAATAGTACGGAAATCGCTGGTTGGGTGTAGCCGGATTGTTGATGCCAACCTGGCTGAAGTCCGGATTGAGAGTCGTATCGAGAACCAGGCTGTTGTGGAGGATAAACTTCGAGTCCATCCCTCCGTATGCCTGCAAATGCTTGTGCTGAAAATACGGGTCGAGAGGGTTGACGGTGTTAAGCTGCCGCAGGTTCCGCCCCAGCGCATATGGTTCAAATTGTAGATTCTGTCCACGCGCCACGTCGCCAAAACCTACCACTTTCATCTCTTGTGTCAGATACCCGGCGATATTGTGAGTGCTGCGCGGCCAGAAATCCTGCTCATTGCTCTGCCCGATGGATCGCTGCAGGACGATTCCCCAGGTGCGCAACTGGCCGGGCAGGGCCTTGGCGAAATACAGGCTCGCAAATGGAATGCGCATCAGCACCGCGTAGCCCCAGCGTGTGCGGTGGCCCCAGGTGCTCCACACTGTATCGAATGAATAGTCGTAGCCGTCCTGCTCGGTGTAAAGCGCGTCGGCCTGGATGCCGTAGGGGTTGGTCTGGAAGACAAAGGCGCGCCGCCGGTCGTAAAACGTGTCGAGCATCACGAGTACGTTATCGTCGTCGCCCATCGAGTCTCGCGCTAACATGTGTGCCCGGACCAGCTCCGGGTCCTTGTTTTCGCACACAAAGGCCACGTAAATGTAATCGTGCGTGTATCCCAGGTAAGCGATGGTGGGATTGGCGGGCAGATGGCCATCTTCCGGATACCGCTCCGTGAAATGGCTGATCCGCAGCATCTCACGGGCGGCCTGTCCCTGGGCCGGAAGCGATAGGAATTCACTGAGCTTGGGTGCGGTGTCCAGGCGCGGAATGATGATAGGGCCGGGATGTGAGCGCAAAATGGCTCTGTGCGTCTGGCTCATCCGCAAGGTCTTTCCGCTTAGGTTGGGTGTTGGCGCCGCATAAGGCGTCGCGCCTGCGCCGCTCCCGTTCGGAACATCGGGTCGGGCCCACGCGAGAACGTGCCAAAATGTGAAAAATACGAGGCAAACGATCCTCACACGCAGTCTGCGTAAAGGTCTGGCGTACATTTCCAGAGTGCGGCTCCCAAGCTTTAGACGGATGAAATTTGTGAATCGGGAGCGCGGTAGCTCCAAGCTCAAGCAGTTCTTTTCTATTCTATCGTGGCTGCTGATGGATCAGCAGCCATAACGGTACCCCGGCGCAATCACGACATGTTTTCCGCCAATTCTCATCGCCGTCAACCGCCTGTCTCGCGCGCGGCCCGCGGAGCTGAGCGCCGCGGCTCTCAGTAGGTCGCTCGTCCTCCGCTCACGTCGTAGCATTGCCCGGTCACGAAGGAGCAGTCGCGGCTGGCCAGGAAGTGCACCACTGCCGCGACCTCCTCGGTGCTTCCCGTACGCTTCATGGGGATCTTCTGCACCATATAGTCCACCTGCGTCGGCGAAACCTGTTCCAGAATCTTGGTCCGGATCACGGCCGGGGCCACTGCATTGATACAGATCCCTTCGGTGGCCACTTCCTTGGCGATGGCTTTGGTGAGCCCGATCAACGCCGCCTTCGACGCAGAGTAGGCCGCCATGTTGGGGTTGCCCTCTTTGCCGGCAATCGAGGCAATATTCACAATGCGGCCGTATCCCTTGGCCCGCATCTGCGGAAGCGCCGCGCGGCACAAGTAGAACGGTCCGTGGATATTGATCGCCATCACTCGATGCCAGTCCTCATCCGTTTGCTCCCAGATGGGCGCGGTCCGGCCCGCCACGCCGGCGTTGTTGACCAGGATTTCCAGAGATCCTGCCGTGGCGAGTACCTTTTCGATGGCTGCGGCTGCTTGACCTGCTTCAGTTACGTCCATTGCCAAACCAAAGGCCCCATGGCCTAGCCGTTCTGCCGCCGCCCGTGCCGCGTCGAAATCAATGTCGGCCACGACCACGCGCGCCCCCGCTTCCGCAAAGCGCTGTGCTATGGCCTCGCCAATGCCCGTCGCTGCGCCTGTCACCAGCGCCGTTTGACCTGTCAACTCGAACATCGCTTCTGCGCTCCTAGCGCAAACCTCTGAGGGCAGGGTACAGCTTCCGCCACTGCGCATAGCCCTGCTTGTATGCCGCTACATCCTTCGTGCCTGGCTCGATCTGCGCCGCCACCTCAATCGCTTGCCCGCAGGCTTCGTCCAAATTCGACCAGTGGCCGGTTCCCACTCCAGCCATCAGCGCGCACCCGAACGCGCCACCCTCCTCGGCCTTGAGCACTTCGACCGTTTGCCCGTAGATTCCCGCCTGGATCTGCCGCCACAGCGTGCCGCGCGCGCCGCCGCCGCCCAGC
>JAKABE010000039.1 GCA_021801945.1 Acidobacteriota bacterium | reverse complement strand
GAAGGCGCGGCGAGCCGGAAGAGGTGCGCAATGTTGGCCAGCGGCTCGGCAAGGACGGCGCATGTATCGGGCAATCCGGCGGGGATCTCGTAAACATGGGACTCGGGGACGGCCACATACTCGGCGAAGCAGCCGTGATTGCCATCCAGGCCCAGCAGGCGCAACCGCGGGCAGAGGTTCTGCGCGCCGCTCAGGCAGGCAGCGCACCGGCCGCAGCTGGTCAGCGGGTTGGCTGCGACGCGGCGCCCGTCCGAAGTGAAGCCCACCAGTTCGTGGCCCAGAACCAGTGGAGGAGTGCAGCGGCGGCTACCCCCGAGAAAGCTGGAAACGTCCAAACCACAGATGCTGGCAGCGGCGACCGCAATCTCGATCTCTCCGGCAGCTGGCCGCGGGCGCGGCCAATCCTCCAGCATCATCGTTCCTGGAGCTGTATAAACCAAAGCGCGCATGTAATCTCCTCAAAGCGTTGGGCGGAGACACCATGGCAGGTTAAGCCGGTCAGGCTGTGTGTGCTGGCGCCCTCGATTCTGGAGGGAGGATACTGGATATGATAATTCCGCTCCGTTCAGCGTGGGGGGTGACGCACTGGCTGGCATGAGCGGGCCTCCAGGTTCCGGGTGCTGGCGAGGGACGGGTAAGCTATCAGAAGGGGACCGGCGCGGAGCGGTCGCGGAGGAGTTGCGCGCCGCGGGTGCGGAATCCGCCAGGCGCGCCAGCGCATCTTGCTAACAGGAAAGCCATGAATCCGGCTACACAGGTTCGCCATCGCTCCTTCGAAGAGACGCTGCTCAGCGCCCGCCGGACCATGCTGTTCAGCGAGATTCTCAAGATCGCCATGGATAGCTTCAGGGCCAGCAAGACCCGCTTTGCGCTCACTGCCCTGGGCATGGTCATCGGCACGGCATCGGTGATCCTGGTGGTCACCATCGGCCTGACCGGAAAGCAGTATGTCCTCGGGCTCATCGAAAAGTTCGGCACCAACTCCGTGGAGCTGGAATATGCTGGCGGTGGCACCACGCCTGCCGAGCGTGTACTCTACAACGACTATCTTACGGTCCAGGACGAAAAGGCCGTAGTCCAGCAGATGCCGGACGTGATGTACTCCTCGCCTGTGGTGAGCATGCAGGCCCCTCTCAGCTTTGGTGGCGGAATCACAAAGGACACTCTGGTTTTGGGAGTGAGCCCGCAATACCAGCAAATCCGCAATTTGATTGTCACAGACGGCCGCTTTTTCGACGAAATGGATGACACCGCTCACACCAAGTGCGCGGTGGTGACCGAAGAATTTGCCAAGGAGCGCTACGGCAACGACGAGGCCGCGGTGGGCCAGACCTTTCAAATCCAGGGCATTCCCTTCACCATCATTGGAGTCTTCCGCTTAGCCGTGACCGATTTCGGGCAATCTGAGATCGCCAATGAAACCATCCTCATTCCCTATTCCGTCGCCCGCTACTTCACCGGTACTGAGCGGGTGAATCAGATCTACTTTTCCATGAGCAGATTGGGTGAGGTTTCCGATGCCGCCAAGCAGATCAAGCGTATCGTCAGCGGACGGCACCGGCCCAACTCCGTTTACAACGCCCAGACGCTCACCTCGTTGCTCACCACCTGGGTGGAGATCGCCGATGCCCTGACGGCGATGCTCGTGTTGGTAGCAGCCGTTACCCTGGCGGTGGGCGGCGTCGGCATCATGAATATCATGCTCGCGAATGTGCGCTCCCGCATCCGCGAGATCGGGATTCGCAAGGCCCTGGGTGCAACCTACCGCGAAATCAAGCTGCAATTCCTCACCGAGGCGGTGATTATCTCGCTCTCGGGGGGCATCGTGGGCACGCTCCTGGGGCTCGCGCTGCCCTTGTCCATCCACTTCTTTACGAATTACAGATTCCCCTTCTCGTGGTGGTCGGTGGTGATTGCTCTCGGCGCCGCAGTGGGGGTGGGAGTGATCTTCGGCACCGTACCTGCCACGCGCGCCGCGCAGATGGACCCCGTAGAGGCATTGAAGTATGAGTGATCTTGATCCCCCCGAGAACAAAGCGGTAGAACCGGCTGAGAACGAGCCGTCGCAAGGACCGAGCCTGGTTCTGCTCTACACCCTGGTCGCCCTGGCGCTGATCTTGGCCATTGCCTGCGCGGCTCTGATCGTGCTGCCGTTCTACCGGCGGGCTCAACTCCACCCGCAGCATCAGAGCTTCCTATCCTGTCCTTCCCTTGCCGCCGCCCACATCCCATCATCCAGAGGTGCTGTGGAGTGGGCCGGCTCTGCGATCAGGACCGGAATGCCATCCACAATCGGATAACTGCGGCCGCAGGCCTCGCAGTCCAGGTGTGAAGCTTCGAGAGACAAATCGCCGCGGCAGGCCGGGCAAGCCAGTTGCGCGAGGATGGCTGGATCGAAAGCAAGCTCCGGAGACTGGCTGTGTTGGGCGGGCATGGCTGTTGCGCCTACTGGATGGTGGCCCCGGATTCGGAATCCCGCTCTGCGGGACGGCGCTTGAGCCGGCCGGAGAACTCCTGTTCGATGCGCTCGTTGGCGCCGGCTTGGGCAAACTGGTAGGCCACGCGGATCCCGTTGGAGATAGCCACATCGTTTGACGAGCCGTGGCCGATGATGCAGATTCCGCGCACCCCGAGCAGTTGCGCTCCGCCGTACTCACGGTAATCCAGGCGGCGGCGGAAGTCGTTGAACGCGCGCCGCGACAACAGCGCACCAACCTGCGCCGTTACGGTGCGCGTCAGGGATGCGCGCAGCACGTCGCGCACAAAGCGGCCCACACCCTCGCTGGTCTTCAACGCCACGTTGCCCACAAAGCCGTCGCAGACAATGACATCGGCCTTGCCGCTGAAGATGTCGCGGCCCTCCACGTTGCCCACAAAGTGGATAGGCAGCGCCTTGAGCAGCGGGAAGGCCTCGCGCGTGAGCTCGTTTCCCTTGGTTTCCTCTTCGCCGATGGAGAGCAATCCCACGCGCGGCTGGCGGATCTTGAGCACGCTGCGGGCGTATATCTCTCCCATCACCGCGAACTGTTCCAGGTTGTGCGCCTTGCAATCCACATTCGCACCCACGTCCAGCAGCACACAGGGGTCGCCGCTGGAGCTGGGCATGGGAGTGGCCAACGCCGGCCGGTCCACGCCGGGAAGCGCACCCAGCACCATCTTGGCCGTGGCCATGGCCGCGCCGGTGTTGCCTGCGGTGACAAAGCCGGCCGCCTTGCCCTCCCGCACCAGCTTCAGTCCCACGCGCATCGAACTGTCGCGCTTGGTGCGCACAGCCTGGGCTGCTTTCTCCTCCATGCCGATGCGCTCCGAGGCGTGGTGGATGACGATCGGCAGATCCTCGTTTTCCAGATATTCATCGAGCTGATCGCGCAGATCAGGCTCGGGCCCAATGAGGTGCACCCGCACCGGCAGTGTGCGGCAGGCCAGGATCGCTCCCCGGATCTCCGGCTCGGGAGCCTTGTCCGAACCAACAGCGTCAAGCGCAATGTCGATGAGCATAGGCGCTCAGTCTCTTAGCTGGCTTCCTTTACATCCAGGACGGCGCGGCCTTTGTAGGCGCCGCACTTCGGGCAGGCACGATGGGGCAGCTTCTTCTCGTGGCAGTTAGGGCATTCTGAAAGCGCCTGGGGCTTCAAAAAGTCATGGGCGCGGCGGTTTGCTGACCGGCGCACCGAGTGGCGCCTCTTCGGATTTGGCATTGTCGATTCCTTTCCCTTCGCAAAACAGTTCATTCTTCCCCTCTTGCATCTCGCAGACCGCTCCGCCGGAACTGCGAACTGTGAACAATGAACTGAGAACTGTACGATCAGGACTTGATCCGGCTGCGCAAGCTCGCCAGCGCTTCCCAGCGAGAATCGTCTCCAGCCGTCTCACAGCTGCAAGGCTGGCTGTTGCGGTTGACTCCGCAGCGCGGGCAAAGTCCTTTGCAGTCGGGCTTGCACAGCGTCCTGACCGGCAGGGACAAAAGCACCTGCTCACGCAGAACATCTTCAAGCAATAGACTACCTTCTTGATAATATCCGATTTCGGTCTCGGGCGCCGTAATTGACCGCTCCGGAAGGTCTGAATCCGCTCCCAGAGGGCGGTAAATGAGGTCGAACTCCGCAGCCAGCGGGACCTGGACTGGCTCAGTGCAGCGTGCGCAGGGGAGTTGAAACCTCCCGGAGTAGCGGCCCTTCAGGCGGATGTCTGCAACAATCTCCTTAGGTCCACGATGCTCGTGGATCACTTCCACGCCCCCCGACGTAGCCAACACGCCCGTTTGCTCGGCCTCAGACCCCAGGTCCACGATCCCCGGAGCCAGTTCCAGGTCGAACTCTACCGGCTCGCGCTCGAGCTCGCTTACCTTGAACTCCATTCCTTGAGCCTACGGCGAGCGCTGCGGCCAGTCAACGCGCAGCCTCTCTGGGGGCGCGGACAACCAAGGTACTAAAGCTGGGCGGGCTTTCGCCGATACAACCAGCAGATCGGGTGCGAAAGGTCGTCAGCAGGTTGGCGCTCCAAAACATCCCGCGCAATCGCTCAAGAACCTGGCCTCGCTGGCCAGCGAACTGGACCGCATGATCCGCCAGTTCTGCCCGCTAGAAGGGGGCCAGTCCGGTAGGCGCCTCCCGGACAAGAATGAGATGGCGCTGGAACCTACTCTGCGCCTCGCGCACATCGAAGTGCGCAACGGATTGGGCCGGCCGGGCCCCAGATCGAATGCCCCGGCAGGCGGACATGGATCCGCGCCGGGGCCCCCGGCCTGCAATCCTCCGGCCCGCATCCCGCCTCGGTGCATACTGGTTCACCCCCCCCCTGCTGTGCCTCCATTTCCGTCTTGTCCGTGCCGCGATCGCGGCTCGGGAGACCCGCGTTGCAGCCGGGTGGGAAGCCGCGACGCCACAGGTGCTGATCGCCGGCCGGGAATGGGTCGGCGCTCTACGCCTCCGGGAGAAATGCACTCACAGCCCGCATTGATTTTGCTGGATTTAGGTGTGGGCTGAAGCCTGTGCCCTTCCACCTGGCTCACTGCCACAGTTATGGAACAGCTTCTCGCTATGGTAGCCTCCGATTAAGGGCCATCTTCGCTTCCCGGTGGCGCCTATCAAGAAGACTTCTGCTTCGAGCCTTTGGAGAATACGCGCGCATGAGTGCCGTCCAGTATGACTTGATCGTCATTGGTTCCGGGCCCGCCGGGCAGCGTGCGGCTGTGGCGGCGGCAAAGATGAACAAGCGCGTAGCCGTCGTCGAAGCCCGCACCGTGGTGGGCGGGGTTAGCGTTAACACCGGCACAATCCCTTCCAAGACCATGCGCGAGGCCGTGCTGCACCTTTCCGGCTACAGCTACCGCTCGATCTACGGCATCAACTACCGGGTCAAGGAGAAGATCACCATGGCCGACCTGGCCTTCCGCGTCCAGGCGGTCATCAAAACCGAGGTGGACGTGACCGAGGCGCAGCTCTCGCGCAATGGCATCGATGTGGTGCACGGCACCGCCCGCTTCGTCGATCCCCACCAGGTTCACGTTCAAGGCCCCGATGCGGAAACCACCCTGGAAGGCGGCCGGATTGTGATCGCCGTGGGAACTAGGCCTGCTTCTTCTCCCACCGTCCCCATCAATGGCCGCAACATCGTCAACAGCGACCAGATTCTGGGCCTGCCGGAGCTGCCCCGTTCCCTGGTTGTGGTGGGCGGGGGCGTTATCGGGGTGGAATACGCCTGCATGTTCGCGGTCCTGGGCGTGCGCGTCACGCTCATCGAGAAGCGCGACCAGCTTCTGGACTTCGCCGACCGCGAGGTTGTGGAAGCCCTGAGCTACCATCTCCGCGATAACCGCGTCACGCTGCGGCTGGGCGAAGAGGTGGAAAGCGTGGAGGAACTTAGTCCGCAAACCACCCAAGACCCCTCGCAGGCGAACCCGGCCCGAAGCACGGTGGTGGCCAATTTGAAGAGCAAAAAGCGGGTCTCCGGCGACGCGCTGCTCTATGCCGTAGGCCGCCAGGGCAACGTCGATACCCTGAATCTGGCCGCCGCCGGCCTCGAGGCCGACCCACGCGGCCGCATCGCTGTGGACGAACACTTCCAGACCAAGGTGGAGCACATCTATGCCGCCGGCGATGTGGTGGGCTTTCCCGCCTTGGCTTCGGTTTCGATGGAACAGGGCCGCATCGCCGCCTGCCGGGCCTTTGACGACCGCGCGGCAGCCTCCAATCCCGGTTTTTACCCTTACGGCATCTACACCATCCCCGAGATCAGCTTCATCGGCAAGACCGAGGAGCAGTTGACCGACGAGGATGTGCCCTACGAGGTCGGCATGGCCTACTATCGGGAGGTCGCCCGCGGTCAGATTCGCGGCGACACCACCGGTCGGCTCAAGCTCATCTTCCATCGCGACACCCGTAAGGTGCTCGGCGTGCATATTATCGGCGAGGGTGCCGCCGAACTGGTTCACGTCGGCCAGGCGGTGATCATCCTGGGCGGCACGGTGGACTACTTTATCGACACGGTCTTCAACTATCCCACCCTGGCTGAGTGTTACAAGGTGGCAGCATTTAACGGCCTGGGCCGGCTACGCCGGTACCAGGCTGAATAGATCGAGCTTTTAGCTTCTAGTTTTTTAATTGCGGGTATGTCTGCTCCAGGTCTCCTCTTTCTGACCTGGAAAGCCACAATGCCGAAGTACGAATTCATGCTGTCGGAGATCTGCCTCCCGGCTCTTTGTTCCTGCAATCGCGATCGCAGGCTTACCCGCGTGCGAGCTATGAGCTGAATGCTGATTTTGAAACCCACGCGAGAAAGGAGGGCCTGAATGACTACCGCTATTGGCGCCGTCATCACCGGCCATATCGCCTTCGGTAGACTTGAGGACGCTCGCCTCGCCGGCAAGCTGCAGCGTTATCCTGCCGACCCGGCGGAACAGAGTGCGCTCACCGCCATTCCAGCCAGCGAGCTAGTGGAGATTCTGGCTGCGCAAATCGCCTCCTTGGCCGCCGAAACCGGCTCCGCTCCGGATGCCATCGGCGTCGCGGTTCCCGGAGTCGTTCGCTCCGGCGCGGTCGAGGAATCTCCTAATTTGCACCAGATAAAAGGCTTGCGGCTCGCGGAGGACCTGGCCGTGGCGTTGAAATCGCGCGCCGTCGCGGCTCCGGTGCACGTGATGAACGACGCGGACGCTATCGCCGCCGGCATCGCCTCCACGCGCGGCCGGCTGCACGAGCTCACCCGCGTCTGGACCATCGGCAACGGTATCGGTTACGGCCGGTGGCCTTATGTTGAAGGTGTGTGGGAGGGCGGCCACATCACGGTCACCCTGGACCCAAAGGAGCGCTACTGCGGCTGTGGCGGGGTGGGGCATCTGGAGGGCATCATGGGCTATCGTGCCATGCGCCTGCGCTTTCTCGACTTGGAACCCGAGGAGGTCTTCGCCAACGCCAAGAAGGGCGACGTTCGCTGCTGGGAGTTTGTCGATCTTTGGCACCGCGCCCTGGCCGCCGCCACCGCCTCGTTCATCCACCTTGCCGGTCCCGGCCGCTTCTATTTCACCGGCCACAACGTGGGCTTCCTCGAGCTGCCCCTCTTGCGCAGCCATCTCGAAACCATGGTGAAGATGAGCCCGCTCGGAAGCTATTCGCTTGAGGTTCTGCCCCCGGACGACAAAGTCGCTCTCCTGGGCGCGGGGGTAAGCGCCACGGGGGCCCTGGCAGGGTGAATCTCAATTCTTGCGCGGATAGGTTCCCGAAAGCCGGTCGTGCCAGGTGAGGTGATTGTCGTCAAAGAGGATCCACCCAAAGCCAAACCCGACCGGCAGCACTGACAGCAGCAGTGCGGCCAAACGGCGGCGTCGTTGGGCGCGCGTGGGGATCTGGCCGTCAAACGTGCACAGGGAGATTTGCGCATACTTCATGCCCGGCGTGCTCGATCCCAATGTGAGAGACACGGCTTCGTAAGCCCCGCCCGCGACCAGCAGCCCCAGGGCCAGGCAGATGGCGGCCTCGTGCATGTTGGGAAGCGTTTTGGCATGGCTCACCGCCGCGACGGCAGCCGCTAGCACCGTTGCCAGGATGAGCGAGCCATCCACAACACCCGCCATGAGCCGCAAGCTCAGGCGCGCCGGTTCGATCGCCGGGGGCGGCGCGGGCTCCGCGGCCGGCTCATCCAGGAGCTCGCCTACTTCGTCTGGAGGTTGCGCTTCCAGCTCGATTGCGGACCACTCGGGCACAGTCCAAACAGCCGAAGCTGCTTCGTCTGGAACGCCCGTCTCGATCGCGGGTTGGGTTGAAATCGTCTCCGGATCGACCTCGAAGATGCTCAACTGCGTTCCCACTTCCGGTGCGGCATAGGGTCCTTCCGCACGCCGTGGGCGCGCTTTGCGCGCAGCCACCAACTCGCGGGGAAATTCGATCAGATTGCCGAGAATCGGCTGACTGGGCTCGACGACCGCAATCTCCGTGTCGCCGGCCTCAGGCACGGCCAGCCAATCCTGACTCCACAACTCTTCCGGGGGAGCCCCGGAGAGGTGTGGCGCCTGCGCGGCTGGGACAAAGGCGGGCTCAGCCGGCCCCTCTGGCAGATCGAGAGTCCGCGCGCAGGCCAATGCCGGCGTGCCTTCGCCGTGGCCAAGCGAGGGCAGATCCGAAAAGACCCCCTCAAGCTGGTTTTCCTCTTCGGTTTCGGCGATGGCGCTGAGACGGCCTTGCCACTCGGCCGCTGGCTCAGTGCCAACGGCCGCTTCGATACCGGCCAGAATCGAGGCGGCGGCGGCCTGCGCTTCGAGCGCGGCTTTGGATGCAGCTTCAGCGGCGCGCAGAGCCGCACGCGCCTCGTTGGCCAGCACCTCGTCGTAGCTCGGTGCCTTGGCAAAGCGCGCGGCCACCCGCGCCGCAGCCTCGCTGGCGCGCCGGCTCGCGCTATGGTTAGCCTCCACCACCCCTTTGGGCTCCGCGCCGCCGGCCCCTTTGCGGCTTTTGTGGGCGGCGATGCGCTGGTTCACTTCCTGCTTCCATGCAGTTGCGAGATGTGCCTGGCTTAGCGATGTGCTCAAAGTCCTGTGCTCCTTCCGGCGCGGTCCTTGGTGCGGCGCACGAACCATTCCCTGTTCGCGTCTCCGCAAAGTCCCCATGCGCATGGGGACTGCGGGGTTAGTTCCAAAATGTACGGGAGGTTGCGCGGACAAGACTGATCCAGCCACAGATGGAGCCATCCGCCGCCGATCGAAAGAATCCGTCTTTTTGTCTGCTGCCAGAGCTACGCGGCGCGCGTCCCATGCAAGGTGGCTTTGCTATGCTGAGCCTTGCACCGTTCTTGGTTTCGGGATGCGTCCTCGTACATTAGTAGTATGTATCACGCTGCTGGCGCTCTGTCACCTTCAAGTTGGCGCGCAGACGTTGACGAACGCGTTACCTCCGCCGAGAGGCGCCAATTCCGGCATCCGCAGCGCCGGTGCGCAACCGATGCCTGCCGATTCCAGCCGGCAGATTTTGCCCTTGGCCCAACCGGAGCCGGCGCCCTCCAGTGGCCAACCCGTCCGGATCCAGGCGCAGAATCAGACGTGGTCCAACGCCGAAAAGACCTGGACCCTCAACGGCAACGTGGTGATCCACTACAGCGGCTACGTTCTGCACGCCGATAGGGTGGTCTACAACCAAGCCACCACGGAGCTGGTCGCCATCGGCCATCTGCGCGTCACTGGCGGTCCTGACAACGTGCTGATCCACGCCACCCATGGCGAAATGCGCCTGAACAACCACACGGGGCGCTTCTACGACGTTCGCGGTTCCGAGGGAGTTGTCAGGATGGGGCGCGCGACCGTCTACTCAACCACGAATCCGCTCCTGTTTTCGGGCAAGGAGCTAGTGCAGCTTGGGGAGGGCAATTATCGCTTGCTCGGCGGCTCGATCACCAACTGCCGGCTGCCTCATCCCGACTGGCGGATCATCTCACACACCATTGCTCTGGACAACGGCCAGGCTTCGGCAACCAACTCGTTCTTTGAGTTTCTGGGCCTGCCGATCTTCTATCTGCCTGTCGTGCACCACGCCGTTGCCGCGGGCCAGCGCGCAAGCGGCTTCCTCATTCCCGTCCTCAGCCAGGATTCGATCCGGGGTTTTACCTTCGGTGAGCAATATTATTGGGCCATCAACCGCAGCACGGATATGGTGCTTGGCACGGAGTACTTCAGCAAGCGCGGATGGGCGCCCAATGGCGACTTCCGCTACCGGGGACGAGGCGTCGACCGTGCCAAGGTAAACTGGAGCGCGCTCCTCGACCGGGGCATCGTGGAACAGACCCCCACCGGTCCCGTGCGCATCAATCAGGGCGGGGTTGACATCTCGGTAGCGGGCGTGAAGAGCCTTGGCGCTGATACCCGCATCGCCGGAATGGCCGAATACCTTTCCAGTTATGTCTACCGCCTGGTCTTCGATGAAAACTACTCCCAGGCCACCAGCTCTCAGGTAAGCAGCAATGTAGCCTATATCCGCACGACCAACGGCCTCATGCCCTCGCTTGGTCTGGAGCGCTTCCAGACATTTGCCAGTACCACCAATGGCGACGAGGTAAGGATTCTCCACCTGCCCGATCTGCGTTACGATGTGCTCGACCGGCCGCTGCCCGGCTCTCATCTCTATTGGGGGCTGGGTTCGTCGCTGAATTACCTCGGCCGCTCAGAACCGCATTTCTTCGCCCGCAACGTCGGCCGCTTCGATCTTTACCCGCATCTCACCCTGCCGCTGCACGGGGGCGGCTGGAGCCTGCTGGCGGAAGGTGCCCTGCGCGCCACCGCCTACACCAAGAGCCAGGTTCCCGACCTCACAGGCGCTAACGCGGGTATCCCCAAGATCAGCCATGATCCCCTCGACCGGACCGATGCCGAAGCCTCCCTGGACATCCGCGCGCCTGTCTTTGAACGAGACTTCCTGCTTCCCTTTGGGCATCGCGAGCTGCGCCATGTCATCGAACCCGAACTGAGCTATCGCTATGTGGCCGGCATTGGTCCCCAGGCGCGCAGTGTGCTGCTCTTCGACACCACCGACATCGCCACGAATGTGAATGAGGCCGGCTTCTCGCTGACGCAGCGGTTCTACCTGCGCCCCACGGTCCTGCGGTCCTGCGCAGCGCGTGCGAACACAGCTTCAGACTCTCCCAAGGGCTGTCGCTCCACACCCCGCGAATGGGCTAGCTGGCGGATTGCACAGGAGTTCTTCATCAACCCCACCTTTGGAGGCGCGCTCATTCCGGGCCGGCGCAACGTCTTCGCCTCCACGCTCGACTTCAGCGCGGTTGCCTTCCTCACCGAGTCGCGAAACATCTCGCCCGTCATCTCCCGCATGCGCTTTGAGGCTATCCCCAACCTGCGCGTTGAGTGGGATTTGGACTACGATCCCAAGCGCGGAGAGATGCTCGCCGACAACCTCTATGGCGGCTACAGTTGGGGCCGCACCACCATTGGCCTGACCCACGCGCTGCTGAACGCCGTGGACGAAAACATCGGCCCTGGCGGCCTCTCCTCGACTCTCAAAAGCCAGGAGCTCCAGCCTTTCCTCGACTTCGGCAGCGAGGGCGGCAAAGGTTTCGACCTGGCCGTCAACGGTAGCTACGACTTTGCCCAGCACACCATTCAGTATGCCGGCGTGCAGTCGGTCTACAACTGGGACTGCTGCGGCCTTACCTTTGGCTACCGGCGCTTTGAGCTCGGCACGGCGAACACCACCAGCCGCGACGAAACTCAGTGGCTTTATGGCTTTACCCTGGCCAACTTTGGCGTTGTCGGCGACATCCGGCGCGCAACCTCCATCTTCCCCGATCCCACGCTCCCACCCGCTTATTAGCCCCCGTTGCGATTGCCTTTGTCCGTGCCCGGCGTCCTTCATTGAGCCAGGAAAATCTGCTCTGGGGCGGGCTCCGGGCGACGGGCTGGAGTATCCTTTCTTGAGAGGAATCAACTTGCCGCAAACTCGTTTTTTGGCAGGACTGCTCGTCCTGGGCTTAGCTGTGGGCTGTAAAGCCCAAACACCACCACTATCGGGGCTGACCCCCGCGCTGACTAGGCGCATCGAGGTCATGGTCCGCTCCCGCTACAGTTTGCCTCCCGACGTCAGGCTGAGCTTCGGCTCCCTGAAGCCCAGCCAGTTTGCGGACTATGAAACGTTGCCCATCACCATCTCCGGCGAGGGCAAATCGCAAACCGTGAATTTTCTGCTTTCCCACGACGATACAAAGCTCATTCACCTGGATACGATGAACCTGGCGGATGATCCGGCGACGAAAATCAACGTTGCCGGCCGGCCCGTCCGCGGCAATCCGGCGGCCAAAGTCACCGTCATCACCTTCGACGATCTGGAATGCCCCTTCTGTGCCCGCATGAATCATGAGCTCTTTCCAGCGACCTTGGAGCACTATAAGAATCAGGTGCGCTTCATCTACAAGGATTTTCCGCTCACTCAAATCCACCCCTGGGCTATGCACGCGGCGGTCGACGCCAACTGCCTGGCCGCACAGAGCGGCGATGCCTATTGGGATTATGTGGACTATCTCCACAGCCATGACGGCGAGGTTACCGGCCAGAACCCCAACCTGGAAAAGAGCTACGCCACACTGGATCGGCTCGCTCGCGGGGAGGGCACGACTTACAAACTTGACCAAGGGCGTCTCGATGCTTGCATCACAAAGCAGGACCAAGCCAACGTTGAGGCGGAGATGAAAGAAGCGGATGCGCTTGGGGTCGATGGAACCCCGTTCCTGTTCATCAATGGGGAGCGTATCGACGGCGCGGTGCCTCAGTCTCAGCTATGGATGGTGATCGACCGAGCCCTGCGCGCCGAAGGGGAGCAGCCCCCGGCCGCGCAGCCGGCAACGGCTCCGTCACAACCAGAGAGCGCAGGCCAGAAAGCTGGGCAATAGGCGCGCTGTCCCTGACGGCGCTTGCGGATTTATCCTTGAATGCCGGGACCATCGCGGTCTCAGAGGAGAGTTTTTGAAGTTGCGCATCAAATCGATGACTCAGTTCCGCTCCCTTTCTGCTGTTCTCATCCTGTCGAGTGCTGCGTTATTGATGGCGGTCGCCGGTTGCCACCGTTCGCCCTCCGCGGATGTGGTGGCCACCGTCAATGGCAAGCCCATTCTGCGTTCGGAGCTGGACAGGTATTACCAGGCCAGTTTGGGCGGTGCCCCGCGGAAACTCTCTCCAGCCGAAGCCGATATCCGCCGCCTCCAGATTCTGCACCAGATGATCGAGGATGAAATTCTGCAGCAACGCGCCGCTAAGCTCAACCTAGTCGCCACCGATGAGGAAGTCAACGCCAGGCTGACCGAGCTGAAGGCCCCGTACACGCAGGATGAGTTCTACAACCTGCTGAAGGCACGCAATCTCACTCTGGATGAGTTTAAGGAAGACTTGCGCCGCACGTTGACCAAAAGCAAGCTTCTCAATAAGGAAATCGAGTCCAAGATCAACATCACGGATGCGCAGATCGCCAACTACTATTCCGCCCACAAGGCGGACTTTGATCTGATCGAGCCCGAATATCACCTCGCACAGATTGTGGTCACCGGCTCCCCCTCGCAGCAGGCCGGCAATCTCCAGGACAACAAGGCTTCAAGCCTGGCCGACGCCAAGCGGAAGATCGATGCCCTGCACAACCGCCTCGACAGCGGAGAGGACTTCGGTTCCCTCGCGATGAACTTCTCTGAGGATCCGAACACCGCCTCGAATGGGGGCGACATGGGCTTTATCACCGAGTCGGCGCTGAAGAGCAATCCGGATGTCTACGACGCGATCAGCAAACTCCAGCCCGATCAGTACACGAGTGTGCTCCCCATCTATGACAGCACCGGCCCGGGTCACAAGGTGGTCGGCTACGCCATCTACAAGCTCATTGCGCGCGAGCCCGCGGGCCAGCGGCAATTGAACGATCCGCGCGTGCAGCAGGCCATCCACCAGCTCCTGCACGAAAACCAGAAACAACTGCTGGAAAACGCATATCTGGAGATTCTGCAGGATCAAGCCAAGGTGCGGAACTATTACGCGGAGGATATCTTCAAGCAGGGAGTACACTAAGCCCCCATTGGAGTTCGCCTAAGGGGGTTCGATGCAGCCGGGAGCCCTTCACCCCGGCGGATGCGATCCTTCCAAGGGCGCAGAAACTCGGGAACCGCTCTACCCCCCGCGGCGATAGTAGACGTAACAGGGCGCTGAAAAGAAAGCCAGAAGAAGAGCGGCGAACCAGCCGATAATGGTCCAACCGAGGAAGAGGTCCAGGAAAAGGATGGCCGTGGCATTCTGGGTTTGGCGCCCCGCCGCAATGATCGCCGGGAGGAAATAGAGCCCTATTCCGAATA
>JAKABE010000488.1 GCA_021801945.1 Acidobacteriota bacterium | reverse complement strand
GCGAGAGCTCCTCGCCGCCCCGCCAGACCGTTAAATCGCCCAGGATGTGGCCCTGGGCGTTGAGCACGAAGTTCCACGCGCCGGTATTGGGGAAGAGGTCATTGACGGTGTTGGTGACCATGCCGCTCAGCCAGCGGAAGCGGTCCTCGCCGCGTACCGCGACGCGGCGCATCCACCCCAGGTCATGGACGGCAGCTTCCGCCGTCAGCGTGGCTGTTTCGCGCTCCGGCGCGTCCAAGTGTTGCGGGGTCAGTGTGCCCCGCCAGGGCATTGGCTTGTGAGTTGTGCCGGCGGCTTCGAGCATGGCGGCCAGCGGAGTGGCCTGAGGATCGGCCTGGGTCGTCTGGGCAAGGTCAATCTCATTCATCGCAAGAACTTTTCCGCGGTGCGGCGCAGGTGACAGCGCAAAGCCGCACCCTGATTATAGCCTTGGGATGCAGAGGATGGATTCCGCGCCGCAATCAAGCGCGAAAGCCGCAGGAGAATCGATGGTGCAGAATCAACGGTTGGCGCAGAGAGCGGTGGGCGTGTCCCGCCTGGCAATGATTGTGGGTTGGGGGCTGGCTCTGGCGGCAGCGCCCGGGCTTTGGGCAGCACAGGGAGCGCCACAGAGCGGGTCCAAACCGCAGGCTCCCCAATCTCAAAGCCCGGACGCCGCGCGATCGCAACAGCCCGCCGATGCGCATATTACGCCGGAGCAGGCCAAGCAGCTTTTTGCGCTGGTGGATCAACTGCTGCAGTTTTCCTCGCAGGAGAGCGGGCTGCCCATCAAGAGCACCGTGAAGCGGCGGCTGACGACGCGGGCCGAAGTGGAGAAGTATCTCGACGACAAGTTCAACGAGGACCAGGGCGCCAAGCGGCTTGAGCGCGATGACATCGTGCTCAAGAAGTTCGGATTGCTGGACCGCGATTTCGATCTCAGGCCGTTCCTGGTGGCGCTGCTTAAAGAGCAGATCGAGGCCTATTACGATTCCAAAACCAAGACCGTGAACATGCTGGACTGGGTGGACGCAGACCAACAAAAGCCGGTGCTGGCGCATGAGCTGACGCACGCCCTTCAGGACCAGCACTCGGACCTGGACAAGTGGGACGACCAGACGCCGGACGATGTATCGACCACCGCTGCGGGCGATACCGAACACCTGGCCAAGGACGAGATGGACACGGCGCGGGACGCGGTGGCAGAAGGGCAGGCCACGGCGGTGATGATGGACTACGTGCTGAAGCCGTACGGCAAGAGCCTGGTCAAGGACCCCGAAGTTCTGGACGTGCTGAAGGACAAGATGACGGGCAGCGACTCGCCGGTGATGTCGCGGGCGCCGCTGCTGCTTTCGGAGTCGATGCTGTTTCCGTACAAGGAGGGGCTGAGCTTCGAGCAGGATGTGTGGATGGACGAGGGCCGGACGGCAGCGTTTGCCGGGGCGCTCGACCGGCCGCCGAGTTCGACGTGGGAGATCATCAATCCGCGGGTGTACGAGAAAAGAGAAATCCCGGCCGTCCCGCTGCTGCCCAACATCCACCCGCTGGTGGACGCGACTTACCGGCCCTACGATATTGGCCAGGTCGGGCAGCTCGATCTGCACATCCTGGCGGAGCTGTTCGGGGGTGACCAGGCGGCGCGCGATCTGACGCCGGCGTGGGACGGCGGGCTTTACTGGTGCGGGCAGTTGCGCAGCGCCAAGACGGCGGCGGAGCAGGACACAACCAAGTCGCTGGCGCTGCTTTACCTGTCGGAGTGGAAGAGCCCGGAATCGGCGGCGGCCTTCGCCAGACTGTACGCGGACAACCTGGCGCGGAAGTACACGAGCGTGCACAAGGACCTGGCGGCGACGGCGAGCGCGCCGGCGGATGGCGGTATCGAGCAGGTATACGACACCGACGAGGGGCCGGTGGTGATCACGATCGAAGGGCGCAAGATGTTTGTGGCGGAGAGTTTTCCGCTGCCGCTGGCGCGCAAGCTGACCACGCTGATCCTGAGCGCCCAGGGGTCGGGGGAGATGCAGACCGCGCAGAATGGGCCGGCGCCGTGGCTGCTCGCATCGCCGCAGGCGCAAGCAACGCGGCCGCTGGCCCAGCCGGTCTCCGGGCCGGCGCTCAGCGCGGACCTGGTGCGCTTTTTCGAGAGCTGCGGGGTGATGAAGACGGCGGTCGACGCGGCCATGCGGGCCGGGACGCAGTAGAGGGCCGGCTGGGCGCGCCGCTGACTTCAGGATGCGAAGGTGGCCCACCCATCCCAGTCCTCATTTCAGCCCACTCTTTCCTTAAGCTGTGCCCCGTTCATCGCGCTTTTTGCGATGAGCGGGCGTAGGCTTTGGCTTTGGCGCATCCTGAGTTCTTGCTCTCTCAACCCCCACACCACCGAGGGTAGAAAATTTTTCTGTTAGAGCGAAGCTCGTCCGCGTCCCGCAGAGGGAATCAACTGCCGGAACATCTCCGTTCTCTTGAAATGGACGGTTGGGATTCGTGTCCTCCCACCCTTCGCAAGAAAAAAAGCGAAGAGCAGGGAACCACTGTTGTGGGTCGGTTGAAACTGCCAAAACTTCGGGTGCGCCACCCGCCCGGATGAAGAAGCAGATCTCAAGCTCTGTCGGACGTGGGGTTGACACTTCCCATCGAGAAATTCGCGTGACGTGCTTGAAGATGCTGGGATA
>JAKABE010000487.1 GCA_021801945.1 Acidobacteriota bacterium | reverse complement strand
TGTGGTTAGCCACAGTGGCGACGTGAAGGTCTTTTATATTGGGCCGCACGCGCCCGCCCTGAGTCCGGACGACGTGCAGCTTGTGCATCGGCTGTGGCTGAATATGCGCCGCGATCCCTCCGTGCCGGACCTGCATCATAGCGATATCATTACCTACGCTTTGACCCGGCTGGCCGGCCAGTACGCACGCGACAAGGACGAGATCCTGCGGGATCTGCGCAACTCGCGCGCGGCCGCGGCTCCCGACGCCCCTCGTCTGGGCGGCCAGAACTTCCCTGCCATTCCATCTTCCACAGCCACGTCCGGTCAAACCCCCATGCCGCCCAAAGCGGGCCGCTGAACTCGCAAGACCAATCATCGTTCGAGCCGACCGCCCAAAGCCCGCACCATCAAAATCCGTCTTGCTCGCCGCATGATCCGCGGCCAGGCCATGACCATGCGTAGACGCCACATTGACACAGCGTTCTACGTCCGTTAACCTTGCGAGGCACTTTGTTCAGGCACACTTGCGGCCGTTGCTTGGCGCGTCGATCGAGGAGACGACGACTGCGAAATTGCCTTTGAGGAAGAAGCCATGTTCGTCCCCGCATCGTTCGCTGCCGCTCTGCTGATGACCATTCTCTGTACCGTCTGCTGGGGATCGTTCGCCAATACCTTCAAACTGACGCGAAATTATCGCTTTGAGCTCTACTACTGGGACTATGGAGCCGGCATCTTTCTCATCTCGCTCGCCTTCGCCTTCACGCTGGGCAGCGCCGGCGGCGGTCTCTTCAGCTTCTTCCCCAATCTGCGCCAGGCCGACGCTCTCCTGCTCTTCTACGCCGCCCTCAGCGGTTTCATCTTCAACATCGCCAACGTTCTGCTTGTGGCCGGCATCGACATGGTGGGTCTGGCCATCGCCTTCCCGCTCTCGATCGGCATCGCTCTAGTGGAAGGCACCGTCCTCAGCTATCTCATTCATCCCCAAGGTAACGCCGCGCTGCTGGCTGGCGGCGTCTTCATGGCCTTGGTCGCCGTCATCTTCATCGGCATGGCCTACGCCGCGCGCGGCAAGGGCGGAGTGGTCACCTCGCGCAAGGGAACCACGGTCTGTATTGTCTCCGGGCTCCTCATGGGCATCTTCGCCCCCCTGATCACCGAGGCCATGCAGGGCAACCATCCCGATGCGTCGCTTTTGGTCTCTCCGGGCGCGCTGAGCCCTTACACCGCGGCCGTCTTCATGACGCTCGGCGCCTTCCTCTGCTGCTTCGTCTTTAATCCCATCCTGATGCGCAAGCCGCTGGCTGGCACGCCTGTTTCCATCTCTGGATACATCGCTGCGCCCGTCAGCTACCACGCGCTCGGCCTGCTGGGTGGCGCTATCTGGGGCACGGGCACGGTGCTCAACTTTGTTGCAGCTCGCTTTGTCGGACTGCCCATCTCGTATGCGATTGGCCAGGCATCGCCGATGATCGCCACCCTCTGGGGCGTGCTGGCCTTTCAGGAGTTTCGAAACGCCAAGCCCAAGTCCTGGCTCTATCTGGCCGCGATGTTTCTCTCCTACTTGTGTGCACTTGCGCTCATTGCGCTTGCGTATAGGGCCAGCTAAATCCTGTTGTTCCGGCGCAACGGATGAGGTTATAGGATCAAGCAGTTATGGCAGAGAAAAATTGGGTCACAGTCATGGGAAGTTTTGTAGCAGATGTGACGTTTCGCACCGGCCGCATTCCCGCCTGGGGCGAAACGCTGATGGGACGGTCATTCAAACTCGGCCCAGGAGGCAAAGGCTCCAATCAGGCCGTAGCCGCCGCCCGCGCCGGCGGCAAGGTGAGCTTTATCTCCAAGCTGGGGCCGGACCCGTTCGGCGACATGGCGCGAGCCCTCTATGAAACAGAAGGCATTGACACCCGCTTTCTCTTTCGCACCGAAAGCGCCACCGGCGCCGCCGCCATCATCGTCGATGCTGGAAACGGCGAGAACGCTATCATCGTCGTCCCCGGCGCCTGTTTTGAAGTGACCACGACAGAGGTGGACCAGGCCCGTGAGCTGATCGCCACCTCCAGTGTCTTCGTCGCGCAGCTTGAGCTGCCGCTCGCCGCCGTCGAGCACGGGCTCGTGCTGGCTCATTCGCTGGGCGTACCCACCATCCTCAATCCCGCACCCGCCGCGCCTCTGCCCAGCGCGATCTACCCGCACATCGACTACATCACGCCCAATGAGACCGAGACTGCTGCGCTCACCGGCATCACGGTAACTGGCCCCGGCGACGCTGAGAAGGCCGCTGACGTCTTCCTCGCTCACGGCGTGCGGAACGCCGTCATCACGCTGGGTGCGCAGGGCGCGTTTGTCAAAAATGCCTGTTTCAGGGCCCACGTGCCCGCTGTCAACGCCGGCAAAGCGGTTGAAACCACCGGCGCTGGCGACGCTTTCAACGGGGGCTTTGCGGTCGCGCTCTCCGAAGGCATGGACCTGGTCGAGGCCGCACGCTTTGGCTGCGTCACCGCCGGCATCTCCATCACCCGGCCCGGCACCGCTCCCTCCATGCCCACCCGCGCCGAGATCGACGGTGTCTTTCGCTAGTGTAGTCCGCCACAAATAGAATCATTTATAAAGCAGGGTCATCTCATACAGTAGAGGTGACCGGTATGCGTGTAGCGGCAGAGATCAATTTGAGTTC
>JAKABE010000486.1 GCA_021801945.1 Acidobacteriota bacterium | reverse complement strand
CGCCCATCGAAGACACCGTCGGGGCCATGGCCGATCTCGTGAAAGCTGGCAAGGTGAAATATCTGGGCCTGTCAGAAGCTTCCCCTGCGACCATCCGTCGCGCCCACAAAATCCACCCCATCACCGCCCTCCAGACCGAATACTCGCTCTGGGAACGCCATGTTGAGAAGGAAATCCTGCCTGCCGTCCGCGAGCTCGGCATCGGATTTGTTCCCTACTCGCCCCTCGGCCGCGGCATGCTCACCGGAGCCATTACCGATCCGGCTTCGCTGCCCGCCGACGACTATCGGGCCGGCCGCTATCCCCGCTCCTCCGGCGAAAACTTCCAGAAGAACAAGCCCCTCATCGAGAGCATCCGCTCCATCGCCGCGCGCAAAGGCGTCAAACCTGCCCAGCTGGCCCTTGCCTGGGTTCTCGCCAAAGGCGATGACGTCGTGCCCATCCCCGGCACCAAGCGTCGCAGCTATCTCGAAGAGAACGCCGCCGCCGCGGAGATTCGCCTGACACCCGCCGAAGTTGCCGAGCTCGAAGCCGCCATCCCTGAAGAGCAGGTTGCCGGCGAACGCTATGCGGCCCAGGCCATGCGGGCCATCGACCGCTCCGCCTGAACTGTACGAAACCCGCGCCAAATGGCGCCCGGCCAGGCGCTCCCGCACCTTACAATGAGAGCGTCTCTGCACCCTGCAAAGGAGCCTCGGCATCGAAACACCCATGACCACCACCACCTCACCCGCTAATTTCGCAACCCGTACCCTTGGCAACTCCGACCTGCATCTCACCCCCATCGGCTATGGAGCCTGGGCCATCGGCGGCGGCAACTGGGAGTTCGGATGGGGCGCCCAGGACGATCAGGAATCCATCGACACCATCCACCGCGCGCTCGATGCCGGTATCAACTGGATCGACACCGCCGCCATTTACGGACTCGGTCACTCCGAAGAAGTCGTCGCCCGGGCGCTGAAGGGCCGTTCGCAAAAACCCTACGTCTTCACCAAGTGCTCCATGCGCTGGTTCCCCGATCGCAAAATCTACCGCAGCCTCAAAGCCGGTTCTCTCCAGGAAGAAATCGAAGGCTCGCTGACGCGTCTTGGCGTCGACACCATCGACCTCTATCAGATTCACTGGCCCAATCCTGAGGACGAAATCGAGGAAGGCTGGGAAACCCTCGCCAGATTCCAGCAGGAAGGCAAGGTTCGCTACATCGGCGTCTCCAACTTCAACGTGGAACAGATGAAGCGCGTGCAGAAGATCGCGCCCATCACCTCGCTCCAGCCGCCCTATTCCCTGCTCCGCCGCGACATCGAAAATGAGATTCTCCCCTTCTGCCAGGCCAACAACATCGGCGTCATCAACTACTCGCCGATGCTCTCCGGCATGCTCACCGGCAAGATGACGAAGGAGCGCATCGCCAGCTTTCCCGAGGACGACTGGCGCAGGCGCACTCCCAACTTCAACGAGCCGAAGCTCTCGCGCAATCTGGCCCTGGCCGATCTGCTGAAGGAAATCGGCGCCCGGCACAATGTTCAGGCTGGTGTTGTCGCCGTCGCGTGGACCCTCCGCAACCCGGCGATCACGGCTGCCATCGTGGGCGCTCGCCGGCCCGACCAGGTCGACGGAACCATCCCTGCGGCAACCTTCCGCCTCAGCGATGCCGAGGCACAGGAAATCGAAAACTGGATGGCCGAGCACCCGTAAGGGTGCGGGCCACCCGGTAAACCCACCGGCCTTCCAGCCTAATCCGCAGCCTCTCCCCTGGTTTTGTTGCTCGGCGCCCTGTTTTGTGACGCCCTGCTATTTGATGTCCTGCTGCGCGACGCTCTGCTCGCGGCGCGCGGCTTGGGCGTTGTCACCTGCATCCGGGGAATATCCGTTATGCCCGCCCGGCCTTCGGCGACGGCAATGAAAAACTCCTGCGAGTTAAACGCCGGAACCTTGCCGTCTCGCCCTGGCTCGCGCAACCGCACATAGCTGCCGTCCGTCCGCAGCATGCGGGCTTTCACCGTATCCGCCAATTGCGCGCCCAGAATCTCGTCGCGAACCCGCGCCTTGATCTGCGGATCGCGCAGCGGAAACACCACCTCGCAGCGCTCAAAAAGATTCCGCGGCATCCAGTCGGCGCTCCCGCAGTAAATCTCCTCGTCGCCGCCGTTCAGGAAGTAGAACAGCCGGCTGTGCTCCAGGAACCGCCCCACAATCGACCGCACCCGAATTCGCTCGCTCAGATTCTTCACTCCGGGGCGCAGCGAGCAGATGCCGCGCACAATCAGATCGATTTCCACCCCCGCATGGGCCGCCGCATACAGCGCCTCCACCACGCTCTGCTCCAGCAGCGAATTCATCTTCGCCACAATGCGCGCCGGACGCCCCGCAGCCGCATGCTCCATTTCCCGATGGATCAGCCGGATGAATCTCTCCGCCAGGGTCAGTGGCGCCACCAGCAGTGGCCGGTAATCGTCGGACTCCGCATGGGCCGTCAGGTAATTAAAAACGCTGTGCACCGCCGCCGTAATCTCCGGATCGGCTGTGAGCAGGCTGAGGTCGGTGTAAAAGCGCGCCGTGTCCGGATTGTAGTTACCCGTCCCCAAATGCGCGTAGCGCCGCGTCACCCCGTCGGGATCTCTCCGCACCAGCAGCGCCAGCTTGCAGTGCGTCTTGAGCCCC
>JAKABE010000485.1 GCA_021801945.1 Acidobacteriota bacterium | reverse complement strand
CCCCATCTGGCTGTTAACAGGCCCTAGTTCATGTCCCCGTTCATCAATTCCGCTAGAGGCTCCATAGCCTGCGGAACCGCTTGCGATACCTCGTCGTTGACCGTGGTCAACAGGTTTCGATCCTGCTGGGTGCGCTCCTCGGCCGCAAGCTGCCGTTGCCGCGCCGCCTGCGCCGCCGCGATCTTGGCCATCTCCTGCCGCTGATGGCGCACGATGAGTGCTCCGGAGAGGCTCCCCACGGCCAGCACGCCGCCCAAAGCCCACCCCACCACCAGTCGCCAACTCCTGTGTCGCGCCCAACATGTCTCCACCCGCGGCCGGCTATAGGCCGCCTCACTCCAGGCATGAACGCACTGCCGGAAGTCTCCGATCGCCTGCTCCAGTTCCGGTCCTAAAGTCTCATCCTGCGCTTTCCCGCTCGAACTCATTGTTTGCCTCCTACTTCCGCGCGCACCTTGCCGAGCGCCCGCGAAAGATGCGCCTTCACCGTGCCTTCGCTCAGCCCGGTCGCCTGCGCGATTTGCTCCAACTCCTGCTCTTCCACGTAGTGCAACAGAAAAACCGTGCGCTGCCGCTGGCTCAGTTTCTCCACTGCCTTCCAAACCTGCTTGACCTTCTCCCGCGCGAGCAGTTGCTGCTCCGCGTTACGTTCCCCACTGGGCAGCCATTCGCTGGCCTCGTCCGCATCCACGGTATGGTTCTGCGTATGCCGCCAGAACTGGACCCTTCGGTTGCGCCAGTGATCCTTTTGCAAGTTGATGGCGATCCGCATCAGCCAGGTCATCGCGCTCGACTCGCCGCGGAAGTTTGTCCAGTTCCGGTACGCCTTCAGGAAACACTCCTGCGTGAGCGTCTCGGCCAGATCCACGTCGCGGGTGGAGGCGAGCAGAAAGCGGAAGATCTGCGGCCGGTAGTTGGTTACGACAGAAGAAAACTCGTCGGCGGCAAGTTCTTCCGCCGCCTCGGCGTTCATCGGCCTCACCACCGCTCCGGCTGCCATCACTTTTGTAGACGCTTGCTTTTCTCGCAAGATTACAGATCCCTTCTTACTTTCTGCCCGATCTGTGCTCAGTATAGGAGGCGGAAGGGCGCAGTGGTCGCGGTTTGCGCGTCATGGGCCGCAGCTGGGCGGGCGGTGTCTCTGCCTTGCTCCCCTGGGGCGGAAGATGCGGCGGCAGTACGGAGATATAATTTGAAGCAGCAGTCAAGGTGATCCCCCCTAGGGCAGCCCCGGCCGCCGACCAGGCTGCGAGCGGCGGACAGCGTTGGGGCATACCGACCTGCGTGGCGCCGGTGGACACAGCGGAGCGGTCGAAAACTCCCTTTGCCCAGGGCTGGGGAGGGCGCAGGTGCGGCCCGGCGGCGAAGTGATTGCGACTTTGAAAAAGGAAATCAGACAAGAATCAGGAGAGGAAGAAACCAATGCCTGCTGGAACCACAGCCCTGCCTGCCGCCCAGGCGGGAACCATTACGCTGGGTGGAGACTTGACCGTGAATCGCATGGGATATGGGGCCATGCGCATTACAGGCAAAGGGATATGGGGGCCTCCGGCCGACCGCGAGGCCGCCGTGGCTACTTTGCGCCGCGCCGTCGAACTGGGTGTGAACCTTATCGATACGGCGGACTCCTATGGCCCAGGTATTTCAGAGGAACTCATTGCCGAAGCTCTCTGGCCTTATCCGGCGGGTTTGGTCATCGCCTCCAAGGCGGGCTGGGTACGCCATGGGCCGGGCGTGTGGCAGCACAACGCGAGCCCCGCCCACCTGGAAGAGGCCCTGGACGGGAGCTTGAAGAGGCTGCACCTGGAGCGCATGGATATCTTCCAGCTTCACGTCCCCGATCCGGCAGCCTCATTCGACGCATCCATGGAGACGCTCGCTCGGCTGCGCGGGCAGGGCAAGATCCGTCACGTTGCTCTTTCCAATGTGACGCTGGAGCATGTGGAGCGGGCGCGCAAGATCGTGCCCATCGTGAGTGTCCAGAATCGCTACAGTTTTTCCGACCGCGAGTGGGATTATCTTGTCGATTACTGCGAAGCGAACGGCATCGCTTTCCTGCCTTGGGGTCCGATGGCTCAGAACCGGAAGGCGCACGAGGCGATTGAAAGGATCGCCGCGGCACGCCAGGTCTCCACGGCTGTCGTCTCGCTGGCGTGGCTGTTGCGCCGTTCTCCGGTCATGCTGCCCATTCCCGGAACCAGTTCTGTAAAGCACCTGGAAGAGAACGTCGGCGCGGCGGCGTTCCGTCTGACCGACGCTGAATTTGCGGAATTGGGCGCGGTCGTGCCCACGCCTTACTGGCTGCGCTGAAAGGAAATCGCTGACCGCACTTCGAATGGCAGTCTCGCCGGCTGACCCGATGCACCGCGAGCACCCAATGTGAGCGCCATCACCCCGCTGCGCGCCGGTTGAGAGGTAAAATCGCCGCCTTATCCAAAGCAAGGAAAGGTGGCCCATGAAAGCAGCCGTTGTCTGTTCGCTCTCCTTTGTGATTATGTCTGGCGGATGTGGCGGGGGCGGTTCAGCAGTCTCCGCGCCTCCGCCCTCTTCTTCAGGAGGGACACCGGGGGTTACAGCATCGGTAACCTCAATTGCCTTTCCAAACGGGACTGTCGGCCAGAAGAGCGCGGCGCAGACGGTTACCCTCACAAACAGTGGCAGCGCTGCGC
>JAKABE010000484.1 GCA_021801945.1 Acidobacteriota bacterium | reverse complement strand
GCCAGCCCATCTCCTGCCGGGCTGGCTGCGGGGCCTGTTGCCGGCAAATGGTTCCGGTGAGTCTGTTTGAAGCTGAGGCGCTCACCGAATGGATGCGAACCCTTCCCGAGGAACGCCGCGCGGAGCTGGCGGCGCGGTTTCATCGCGCGCTTTCGGCGTTGCGCGAGGCGGGCGTGATCGACAGCATTCTCGATGAACGCTGGACACTCGAAGAGGAACGGGCCGCGCAACTGGCGATCGACTATTTCCACGCGGGGGTGCCCTGCCCTTTCCTTGAGGATGAGAGCTGCAGCATCCACCCGATCCGCCCGCTCAGTTGCCGCGAGTACCTGGTAACATCTCCGCCAGCTCTGTGCCAGGACCCCTCGGTTCACCAGGTCGCCGGCATTCAGCTTCCTCTCAAGCTTTCTCGTGTCCTGTATGCTTTCGGGCAGCAGATGGAACACGACCGGCGCGGCTGGATTCCGCTGGTGTTCCTGCTGGCCTGGGGAAAGAGCGGCGCGAAGCCGGGTGACTTCGTCTCGGGAAGCGGTGAAGAGGTATTCAGGAAGCTTCTGGAACAGGTGGCCACCGCTGCCCGTGCGGAGGGCGAGGAATCTTCAAGGTGAGGGGCCGCGGCTTACGCCGGATATATACGGCCTTTGCATTCAGCTTTACAGGCCCGCGGAATTCTGGCAACCTAAAGCGCACTGGCAATTTGGGAACGTTTGTGGAAGTCACCATGCCTGCTGCCATCGCATTTTCAGAGATGGTGTAACTCGAGGCCTATTTGTCGAGTCGACGTAGCCATCAGTGAGTGGCAGCCTCGCAAAATGCCCGAACGGCCACAGTATCTTTGAAAATGCCGCGAGGCGCGCAAAAGAGGTTTCTGTTATGGAGAAGGGAGCGGCCCTCAAGTTCGAAGTTGTGGCGCTGACAGACATCGGTTGTAAACGAACCAACAACGAAGACAGCTTCGGCTACGACCTTGCGGCCGGGATATTCGCTGTTTGCGATGGGATGGGCGGCATGGCAGCCGGCGAAACCGCCAGCAGCACGGCGGTCAGAGAACTGATCGAGGAGTTTTGCCGGCAGGCGGAGACAGGCGCTCCCCGCGAGGAGTGCCTCTATCAGTCCATTCTCCATGCCAACCGGCAGGTATTTGCCTTGGCGCGGGCAAATGAGGAACTGCGCGGCATGGGCACCACGATGGTGTCAGCCTGCGTGGACGGCCGCCGCATCATCATTGGAAACGTAGGCGACAGCCGCGCGTATTTTCTGCGTGGAGGCGTATGCGCTCAAATTACGAACGATCATTCCTTTGTCGCCGAGCAGGTGCGCAAGGGATCGATGAATGCCGAAGAAGCCAAGGCATCCCCATTCCAGTCGCTTATCACCCGCGCCATAGGAACCGCGGAATCCGTGGAGCCGGATATCTTTACGGGCGAAGTAGAGCCGGGCGATATTCTTCTGCTGACGACAGACGGACTTACCCGCTATGCCGACGCAAAAGCAATCGCCGGACTGATCCTGACGAGTCCCAGCCTGGCCGGAGCCTGCAAGACACTCATTGACACCGCCAGGCAGCATGGCGCGGTGGACAATGTCACGTGCCTGTTGTTCCAGTTCCTCGATGAGGAAGCGGAACCAACGGACGACGAAAAGGCTGCTTAATGAGCAACGGTAGCAACGCAGCGCATGCCGCTTAGACCTCCCGGCACGAGAAGACTTGCGTCAGGACCCGACAGCTCAAGGTGCACGACCAGTGGCGTGCCGTTCACGACAATGGGCGTGTTCGCAATCTCCAGCGGATAGGCGAGGCGTTCTGATGCGCCTCTCTGCTCCACGCGACCCTTGCTCAACAGGTGGAAGAGCGCCCACGGCCCGCTGAACGCCAGGGGGAGACTGCCAGATCCGTAATTTGCAGTCAGCTCCGCATGCTGGCTGGTGCCAAGCGACCATGTAAATTGCTTCGAGACATCCGAGCCGGAAAGGCTCTGCGAATCGACCTGGAAAGTAACGCTCTGAATTTCCTTCGATGGAAGAATGTGTACATTGAATGCGAACGCCTTGCCTCCAGCCGGATAGAGAAGCGCGGAAAACCCTGCCGCCCGGTTAAAGAAGCGCACAAACTCAGGATTTACATGCATCGGCGCTCCAGGCGCAGGCGCCCAGCTACTCCCCTGCTGCACAAGCAGAGGCTTCAGCGTTGAATTGTAGAACTGCCAAAGGGCTCCCGAACCCGGCTGGAGCAGCGCCGCCACTTCGGCGGAACTGGCCTCCACCGGCGCATTCGGCGAGAACGGGAACTTGGCCATTAGTTGCGCGAACTGCGAGCACAACCCCGCGCCGCCCGCATTGGCCTGCCGCGGTCCCCGACCGCGCACCGCCTCATCAACGTTGTTGATGGGGGCCTGCATCAGCGCCAGCACCGCCTGATCCACATGTGCCTTCGGGTCAATGTTGAATGCCTGGGACGTCTGGCTGGCCGCGGTATGCGCCGATGCCGATGCGGTAATGATCGGAGTAACCGCGGCGGGATTGTTGGCGGCGGTTGGATCCTGCGCAACCTGCGCAACAGCGGCCTGCAGCCCGAGGAGTCCGTTCACGTAATTTGTGTTTCCGGGACCGATAAACTTGTCGGCGTTGCCGGGCGCAACAACGGCTTGCGCAGGCTGAAATTCCTTCGCAATGTCAGGGTTGGCGACG
>JAKABE010000483.1 GCA_021801945.1 Acidobacteriota bacterium | reverse complement strand
GGATCCTGCTTGGTGAACGTGGAGGCCGCGTAGTCGAAGCCCGCCTTCACGGCCCCGAAGTTGAGGTCGAACACCTTCTGTTTCTTGGCGAACTGCTTCTTGACGCTCTTTTCAACCACATCCAGATCGATGTGGAGCAATTGCGCGGCCACGCCCACATAGACCATGTTCTTGACCAGCTTGCGCAGCTTGGCTTCGGGACACACCGCTGCCGTAATCTTGTCGAAGGGAACCGGGTAGCAGATTACATCGCTGCGGTACTGCTTCAGGTTCATGTTCTCTTCGTAGATGGCTGCGGCGCCCGCGGGCAGGGCGAGAATATCTTCGCGCCCGGTCTCTGGGTTCAATGCCACCAGCATGTCAGATTCGCGTTTGCGCGCCACGTAACCGTCCTTGCTGGCGCGGATGGTGTACCAGGTAGGCAATCCGGCAATGTTCGACGGGAACAGGTTCTTCCCGCTGACGGGAACACCCATCCCGAAGATGCTCTTCAGCAAAATGCTGTTGGCCGATTGTGATCCGGATCCGTTGACGGTGGCTACAATGATGCTGAAATCATTCACGACGCGCGGGCGCGCGTTCAAGTCGCCCTGTTCTTCACCCAGGGCAAGGTTTCCTGTCGCCATTTGGCGGGAGTCCCTTCAAAGAAATTCTAGGGGAGCGTGGATTTTTGCGCTCTCTGTATAGATTATAGTCACTTACGACCTCGTCCGTCTCACAGCGCGGGGAGGGAATTACCGATTTGAGTCCTTGCCTGCCATCTCCACCGAAGGCCCGGCGCGCTGGCAGGCAAGGCGCAAACGCGCCCCTAACTTGCCGCCTTGGTTTCGGGTACGGCGGCCCGCGGAGTCGCCGTTTTGGCCATGACCGTGAGCCTGGCAGGCGCAATGTTCTGGCGAGTGGCCAGATTCTCCGCTTCAATCACGATTTGGCCCGGTCGTTTGCCTGCCTGCACGACTGCCTGGGCTAATCCATTGAAAAGGGAACGCTTGGTCCCCTTGTCGCTCTCATGGCAGTTGGGATCGCCATTGCCCACGCCGATCAGTGCGCCGGGACCGGTAATCTTGAAGCCTACAAGATGGTTTGCAGTGGGTACCACCCGGCCCTCCTTGTCGAGAGCCTCGACGCGGATCACGGCCACATCTTCGCCGTCGGCGTTGATCTCGGTGCGTTCAGCAGAAAGCCGGAGACTGGCTGCCGGTCCCGTCGTGTCGCGCTTCTCGCTCAAGGCCAGTTTGCCGCCTTTGTAGCCGTGCGCTTCGATGGACCCTGGTTCGTAGCGCACCTTCCACTCCACATGCCCCAGGTGCGGCACCTTTTGGCGGCCGAGGCTCTTTCCGTTTACCAGCAGCTCGACCTCATCGAGATTGGAGTGTACCCACACCGGAATCTCATCGCCTTCGCGGCCTTCGAAGTTCCAGTGCGGAAAGAGGTGCAGCACCGGCTCCTTGCCCCACCATGCTTTGTAATAAAAGAACGTGTCTTTCGGGAATCCGCAGGTATCCACGATTCCGAATTGCGAACTGATGGACGGCCAGCCATAGGGCGTAGGCTCGCCGCGATAATCGAAGCCGGTCCAGGCAAAGCCGCCTGCCTCCCAATCGCGGGTTCCATAAAAGGTCCACCACTCCTGCGCGGTTTCGCCCCACCCCGGCTGATTCACGTCGTAGGCGCTTATGGTGTTGCGCAGCGGGTCGGTAGTGTACTCGCCGCGCGTCGAAATTGCGCTCGCAGTTTCGGAGCCATACACAGGCCGATCCGGGTGCGCCTTATGAAACGCGTCCGGATACTCCAGCCGGTAATTGAAGCCGACAATATCGAGCGCCTGGGAGACGCCCTTCTTGTTGTCGCCGTTCACCGCCGCCGAAACCACGCGCGTGGGATCGAGTTCATGACAACGCGCCACCATGGTGGTGGCGATCCGCGCTCCTTCCTCGGCCATCGCATTCTGGAGCTGCCATTCCTCGTTGCCGATGGACCAGAGAATGATTGACGGCGAATTGCGGTAGAGCTTGATCATGGTTTCAAGCTGCGCCAGGCCTTCGGGGCTCGAACTCATCTGGCGCGTTTCGCACATCATCATCATGCCCATGCGGTTGCAGGCGTCCACCCACTCCGGTGTGGGCATGTTGTGCGAGGTGCGCACGGCGTTGCCGCCCATCTCCTTGAGGACAGCCAGGCGGTAAACCTGCAGCGCATCGGGAACCGCCGCACCCACGCCGGCGTGATCCTGGTGATTGCAGGTGCCCTGGATCTTCATCGACTTGTCATTCAGGAAGAAACCTTTCTCCGCATCGAAGCGCACCGTGCGTACACCGAAGGAAACTTGTTCAGCGTCTCGGGTCTTGCCGTCTGACTCAACGCTGAGGACCGCCGAGTACAGGTTGGGCTGCTCCGGCGACCACAGCGCCGGGCGCGTGAGCCGCGCCTTGGCGCTGAACGTTGCCGAACCGTCGCGGTCAATCTGCTGGGCGGGCGCGGCGGCCGTGGCCACAGTATTTCCGCTCGCATCCAGGATCTTCCAGCTTACCGTCGCGGAGGCAGGCGTGTTGCCCTCGTTCTGCACCACTGTGGCAAGCGAAAGCGCGGCGTCCTCGCCATGCAGTTCCGCGCGGACATAACTTTCCGATCGCGCCAAATGCAGCGGATCGGTCTTGCCGAGCCACACGTGCCGGTAGATCCCCGCGC
>JAKABE010000482.1 GCA_021801945.1 Acidobacteriota bacterium | reverse complement strand
CGCCTCCGCCCGCAGCCGCTTCAGAAACGCGTCCACATGCCCGCGCGGCCCTTCAATCTCGATTGTCACTCCATCCGTATCGTTTTCGATGGATCCGGCCAGCCCCTCCTCCAGCGCCAGCCGGTAGGCGAACGGCCGGAACCCCACCCCCTGCACCACGCCGCGCACCCCGACGCGCCGCCGTTGCGCCGATACTCCGTGCCACGCTTGCCCGGCTTGGGATTCGTCGTTCACCATCGAACTTCACACCGGAGTTCAGCATAGCGCATAGGCGAAGCGCTTACTCTAAAGAGAGACCCATGCGAGGAGTGACGGCACGATGAGGATGCGGCGATTTGGCTTTAGGGGTAGGCTTGCCTTGATCTGGTGCTTCGCGTGTCTCACGGCCGTAGCGCCCTCTGCCCAGCAACTCGACAGCGCGACCATCATCCAGCGCGTTAACGAGGCAGTCGAGGCACGATTCGAAAATGTGCTTGGATTCACCGACATCGAGCACTACGCCGTCTTCCGGGGAAGTGATCAGACCCATCCCGCCGCGGAAATGACAGCAAAGTGCCTCTATGAGAAGGGCGTAGGCAAGAAATACACCATCCTCTCCCAGAGCGGTTCAACCATCATTCAAAAATTCGGCTTACGCCCGCTTCTGGAAAACGAAATGCGCATCAATAACCCGGCTACGGTAAGAGATTCGTGGTTCATCTCCGCAAACTACGAGATGAAGCTGAAGCCCGGCGGAATCCAGAAGGTTGATGGCCGCGATTGCATCGGTCTTTCCATCTCTCCGCGCCACAAGGCGCCCAACATGATCCAGGGAACGCTCTGGGTCGATGCCAAGGAGTACTGGATCGTCAAAGTTGAGGGCATCGCGTCGAAGAGTCCATCCATCTGGGCAGGAACCACGAAGATGATGCGCCAGTACATGCTCGTAGACGGCTATTCGCAAGCCATGCACGCCCGCGCCGAATCCAACAGCTTTTTCTTTGGCCGCACCGTCGTCGTCATCGACTACAGCGACTACAAGCTCCAACTCCGCCCGGCGAAGTGAGCCGAATTTGCCCTCATAATGATGGCCGAACCTTCGCGCCTGCGGCCATCTGCCTCGCTTCCATCATGTGATCGCGTAGACCGGCGGCGCCTGCAGTTGCACCATCGGCGTAAACTTCCTCTTCGGCATTGCCCCCTTGCCGCCCCTGTGTTGAATGGTCAACTCCTTCGATCCCTGGCAGATTCGGCTCCTCGTTCAGGGCCGCCTCATCACGCCGACGACTCAATTCCATGTTTGCAGCGCCCGTGGATATGCCGCAAGGTGAGAAAGCACGCCACATCGTGACCCGTGTCACGGCCGAGAAACCCTCGCTGGCACTACAAGATAGATAGACAAGCAATCAGAGACGGCGCACAATCGCTGTGTACCCGTAACTGTCCATAACACGGGAGGGAGCTGTGTCAGCATTGATACCCCCGCCGCTGCCGAGCGACGACACGCGCTGGAAGATCGTGAACGGCACCATGCGCAAAAATGGCTATGCCCGCCACGCCCTCATTGAAACTCTCCACACCGTCCAGTCTTCCTTCGGCTACCTGGATGATGATGCGATCCGCTTTGTTGCTCGTTCCCTGCGCGTACCGCTGAGCCAGGCTTACGGAGTGGCGACCTTCTACCACTACTTCAGCCTCAAGCCGCCCGGCAAGCACACCGTCACGGTCTGCGCAGGTACGGCCTGCTATATCAAGGGCGCCGATAAGCTGATCGCCGCCGCCGAAAAGCGCCTGGGCATTGGCCAGGGCCAGACCACCGGAGACGGACAGGTCAGCCTGATGACGGCTCGTTGTGTGGGCGCATGCAGCCGCGCGCCGGTGGTCCTCTGCGACGGCGAAGTTGCGGGCGAGATGAGCCGTGAAGCGATGATCGAGCAACTGGAAAGGTGGACGGTGGAATGAACATCGAGGAGCTCGAACAGATAGCGGAAGGCGTCCGCCAGGAAAACGCGAAGTACGACTACGAAGTGAATGTCTGCATGGACCTGGCATGCGCGAGCCAGGGCGCCGACAAGCTGCGCGAGGCGCTGGTCGAGGCAGCGGAAGCCTCCGGCAAGAAGGTGCTGATCCGCCGCACCGGTTGCATGGGGCCGTGCTCCCACGGGCCGCTGCTTCGCGTGGACCCGAAACGAACCCTCTACCGGAAGGTCAACGCCGGCCACGCCGATCGCATTTTGAACAGCCTCGGCGGAGAACCCGTGCCGGAGCTGCAATGCGATTTGAATGAGCACTTCGGCAGCCAGGTGCGCGTGGTGCTGGAAAATGCGGGCTACATCGATCCTGAGAAGATCGAGGACTACATCGCCCGCGATGGTTATAAAGCCCTGCTGACGGTGCTCACCGAGATGACGCCCGCCGGGGTCGTCCATCGCATCACCGAGAGCAAGCTGCGCGGACGCGGCGGCGCAGGCTATCCCACCGGCTTGAAGTGGGGCACGGTCGCCAAGGCCTCGGGCGATATGAAGTACGTGGTCTGCAACGGCGACGAAGGCGATCCCGGCGCGTTCATGGACCGCAGCGTAATGGAAGGCGATCCGCATCGCGTCATCGAGGGCATGGCCATTGCGGGTTATGCGGTGGGCGCGAGCAAAGGTTTCATCTACGTCCGCGCCGAGTACCCGGTAGCCGTCTCCCGCTTGACCACGGCTCTGCGCGAGGCGCGCCG
>JAKABE010000481.1 GCA_021801945.1 Acidobacteriota bacterium | reverse complement strand
ACGCGTCTGCAATCTAACCTCGGGGAGTGGCTCAGCCTGGTAGAGCACCTGGTTCGGGACCAGGGGGTCGGAGGTTCAAATCCTCTCTCCCCGACCATTATTTAGAATCAATCAGTTACAAACATTTACCCCGTTCTGGAATTGTCTCCCCAAGGGGTTATTTTGGCAAATGTTTTTGCGTTGCCGAATGCGTCATTCGGATTCCCGGTGCAAAGGAATACCGCGCTCGTTAAGGACGCGCTCAGCGATGCCAATTCGTCTTCCCCATCCTTCTTGGTCTTGACCATTGGTTGCATCTAAGCACTCAATCGACAACTGCCACAGCTTGATTGCTTCTGCTGGTGCGGCATTCTGCATCATCTTCGTCCAATCCTCCACAGAGGGAACATTCTTGACTTGCTCCGTAGTTACCACGCAGATTGTGTAGCGGCCTCTGCCGGGGAATCACGCAGGCATTTTGCGGTTATCGGGGTTACCGCGTTTTCACATTATCCCTGTGACCCCTTACTATTTTTGAGCAAGGGGTCAACCCGATAAGTTAAAAACGCAGTAACCCGGTAACTCCTAGCCGCGCACACCTGCTCCATGGTAAAAGTGACAATTAGTTCCTAGCTGCATCCCGATGTCGATCCGCAGCTCATGCAGCGGTAGCAGCTTCCGTTGCGAACCATGATGGCCCCGCAGGTGGGGCAGCTGGGCGCATCGCCCATCTCGTACATGCCACGCATGGCCTCGGCGGCGTGATAGAGACCACGGTCCTTGAGATCGGGAACCCGCTCCGGGCCCGCCGTGGGCACGTGGTAGGTCTGCGCCTCAGGGGCGATCCCGCCGCCCGCGCCGGCACTGCCGCGTCCGAATCCGGGTGCGGCTGCCGAGCTGCCAGATGGTGCGGCCGGACGAGATGTAGCGGCGGGCGCGCCGCTCGCGGCCACGTTGTTGAGGCGCCTGGCCACCTCTTCGACGAGCTTGGTCAGCTGGTCCTGCGGGCTAGCCGGCTGCTCACCAACCTCGGACTCCTGCAAGAGCGTTGGCGAGGCGGGCAATTGCGCAGCCTGCGGAGCTAGGCCGGCAAAGAGCGTCAACTGTTCGCCGGAGAGGAAGCGCAGATGGAGCCAGCGGAAGATGTAGTCCATGAGGCTCTTGGCGTAGCCAATCTGCTCATTACCGGTCCAGCCGCTGGGCTCGAAGCGGGTGTGCGCGAACTTCTCGCACAGGATTTTGAGCGGTACGCCGTGCTGGAGCGCCAACGAGACGGCGGTGGCAAAGGCGTCCATGAGGCCGGAGACTGTGGAACCTTCCTTGGCCATGCGGATGAATATCTCGCCGGGCTGGCCGTTGGGGTAGAGGCCCACGGTGATATAGCCCTCGTGGCCGCCAATGGAGAACTTGTGCGTGATGGAGGCGCGCTCCTCCTGCAACCGGTGGCGAACGGCACGCGGCGGGCCATTGAGGTCCTGTTCCTGGTCGGTGGCGGCATCGAGAGTGGGCGTGGGAGCCAGGACCGGCACGGCGGCGGCTTTGGCGATCTCATCGAGGGCGTTCGCAAAGGCTGCCGCGGCTGCGGTGACCTGCCTGGCGCTGATCGTGAGCGCCTCGCCCTGATGGGCCTCGAGAGCCTTTAGATCGGCTTCGGCGACGGGCTGGGCTGCGGCCAGGTGCGAAAGCACGCGGCTGGCAGCAGCGTCCAAGGCCGAGGGCTCCTTCTTGGCGTCCTTCTTTTCATCCACGCTGGTGTTCAGCGGCTGCGTGCCCTTGGAGCCGTCGCGGTAGATAGCGATGGCCTTGATGCCCTGACGCCAGCCTTCCGCGTAAGCCTCGGCGATCTCGTCCACTGTGGCTTCGCGGGGCAGATTCACGGTCTTGGAGATGGCGCCGGAGAGGAACGGCTGCGCGGCGGCCATCATCTTAATGTGGCCCATGTAATTGATGGAGCGCGTGCCCTTGGCCGGCTTGAAGCTGCAATCGAAGACGGCCAGATGCTCGGGCTGGATGCCGGGCGCGCCTTCAATGGTGCCGGTGGCGTCGATGTAGCTGACGATGGCGTCAACCTCGCCGTTTGAGTAGCCGAGCTTGAAGAGAGCCGCGGGCACCGTGTTGTTGACGATCTTGATCATACCGCCGCCGACCAGCTTCTTGTACTTGACCAGAGCCAGGTCGGGCTCGATGCCGGTGGTGTCGCAGTCCATCATGAAGCCGATGGTGCCTGTGGGGGCGAGCACGGTGGTCTGCGAATTGCGGAAGCCGTGGCGTTCGCCGTAGAGCAGGGCCATATCCCAGCTTTCGCGGCTGGCGTCAATGAGAGCGTCGAGATGGGGTACGACGAAGGGTTCGGCGGACTGGCGCGACTTGCCGATGTTGTTCACCTCGGCGCGGTGCATGCGGATCACGTCGAGAAAGGGCTCGCGGTTTACGTAGAACCCGGGGCAAGCCCCGCCTTCCCGCTCAACCTGCGCGGTGAGCGGAGTGACCGAGGCCAGCGGCGGGCAGTAGGCCGCGAGGACGGCCGATTGCAGGTAGGCCTGGCCGGTCATGATGGCCGTGACGGCACCTGCAAAGTCGCGTCCGGCCGCGGAGTCGTAGGGCAGGCCGAAAGCCATCAGCAGCGCGCCCAGGTTGGCGTAGCCGAGACCCAACGGCCGGTAGTCGTGCGAGTTCCGCGCGATGTTTTCGGTGGGATAGCCGGAGTTGTCCACCAGGATCTCCATGGCCGTGATCATGACGGCAATG
>JAKABE010000480.1 GCA_021801945.1 Acidobacteriota bacterium | reverse complement strand
CGCCCCCGGAATCAGCACGCCGCCGATCACCAGGTCCGCCTCGCGCGTGGCCTGCGCAAGGTTATAGCCGTTCGAGGCCAGCGTGTACAGCCGCCCCTGGAAGAGATCGTCGAGCTCGCGCAGCCGATTCATGTTCACATCGATGAGCGTGACCTTGGCGCCGAAGCCCAGCGCGATGCGGGCCGCGTTGGTGCCCACAATACCTCCGCCCAGCACCGTAACGTGCGCCGGCGGCACGCCCGGCACGCCGCCCAGCAGGATACCGCGACCGCCCCGCTCCTTCTCGAGATAGCTCGCGCCCACCTGCACGCTCATGCGCCCCGCCACTTCGCTCATGGGCATCAGCAGCGGCAGCATGCCGCGCTGGTCCCGAACCGTCTCATAGGCGATGCCTATCACCCCCGCCTCCAGCAGTTTGTTGGTCAGCGCCGGCAGCGGCGCCAGGTGCAGATACGTGAACAGCACCAGCCCCTCACGGAAGTACGCGTACTCCTTTTCGATGGGTTCCTTGACCTTGACCACCATGTCGGACTTGCCCCAGGCATAGCCGGCGTCGCCCACGATCTCCGCTCCGGCGTTCTGGTACTCGTCGTCGGGGAAGCCGGAACCGGCGCCGGCCTGCGTCTCCACCAGCACCTTGTGGCCAGCCTCGGTGAGCGCTTTCGCGCCTGCCGGCGTAATTCCTACGCGCGCCTCGTTGTCCTTGATTTCCCTGGGAACGCCAATGATCACGGCCTGCTCCTCCTCGGGTTCGATGGTGCAACCGGCGTCAGGAAACCGATACCCGGCGCCAATCCGGGTCCTGATAGGAGGCTCGCGGGGCGCCGGGCGTCAATCCGGTAACAACCAGAGCATCGTAGGCCGCCGCGTGCTTCCAATGTATGCAAAGCTCGTGATAAAAGGGCAATATGAGCACAAATGGTGATGAAATCCGCCACTGTATGCAAGAATCGAGCGCAAAACGGGGGCAAACGAGCCCGATCTCCGCGGCGGCCGATCTCGACGATTTTGACGCCGCCATCCTGCGCTACCTGGAGCGCCACGGCCGCGCCACCAACTATGAGGTCGGCGAAGCGGTCGGCCTCTCCGCTTCGGCCGCCTCGCGCCGCATCCAGGCCCTGGAGTCGTCCGGGGCCATCCGCGGCTATCGCGCCGTCATCGACGAGAAACTGCTCGGCAAGCACATGACCGTCTACATCCGGGTAACGCTGGAGCGGCAGTCTGCCCCGGTTCTGAGCGCCTTTGAGACCGCCGTGCGCCACTGCCATGACATCGTGAGCTGCCACCTGTTGGCCGGCCAGTACGACTACATGCTTGTCGCTCGCGTCGCCGGCATCGACGACTACGGCCGTCTGCACCAGACGGAACTCTCGCGGCTGCCGGGAGTTACGCGCCTGGAGACGAGTTTCGCGCTGCGCAATGTGCTCGACGGGGCAAAGACGTAAGCCGGCAGCCGGCTACTGGCTACCAGCTATCGGCTACAAGCTACCGGCTCGGGTTCAGTTCATAAACTCCCGCGCCCCCTTCCACAGGTCGACGCCGCCCTCCTGCGCGTGTTTGTCGATCTCCCGGAGCTCGGCCTCGGCGAAGTCGAGCTTCTTGACGGCGTCGAGCGAGTCATCGAGTTGCTCCACATTGCGAGCGCCGATGAGCGCCGAAGTGACGCGCGGGTCGCGCAGCGCCCAGGCAATGGCCATCTGCGCCAGCGTCTGCCCGCGGCCGCCGGCAATCTCGTTCAGCGCCCGCACGCGGTCCAGGTTCTTCTCATCCAGGAACTGGCGAAGCATGGAGGATTTGGGCAGCGTGGCGCGCGAGACTTCCGGCACGCCATTGAGGTACTTGCCGGTCAGCAGTCCCTGCGCCAGCGGAGAAAAGGCAATGCAGCCGGCGCCCACTTCGTCGAGCGCGTCCAGCAGGCCTTTTTCGATCCAGCGGTTGAGCATGGAGTACGACGGCTGGTGAATCAGCAGCGGCACGCCCATCTGCTTCAGGATCTTCGCCGCCTCGCGCGTCTGCTGCGGCCCGTACGACGAGATGCCGGCATAGAGCGCCTTGCCCTGCGCGACGGCAGTGGCCAGCGCGCCCATGGTCTCCTCGAGCGGGCAGTTGTTCCATGGCCGGTGCGAGTAGAAGATGTCCACGTAGTCCAGGCCCATGCGCTTCAGACTGTCGTCGAGCGAGTTTAGCAGATACTTGCGCGAGGCGCCGATGCCGTACGGGCCCGGCCACATGTCCCATCCGGCTTTGGTCGAGATCACCAGCTCGTTGCGCAGGCCTCCCCGGCCTTTTCTCACGCCAAAATCCTTGCGCAGGATTTGGCCGAAGTTTTCTTCGGCGGAGCCGTAGGGCGGGCCGTAGTTGTTGGCCAGGTCGAAGTGAGTCACGCCGCGATCGAAGGCGCGGCGAATCACGGCGCGGCCGGTCTCAAACACATCGGCGCCGCCAAAGTTCTGCCACAGGCCGAGGGTGATTGCCGGGAGCACCAGGCCGGAACGGCCGCAGCGGCGAAAGCTGGCGGATTCGTATCGGTCGGAGGCGGGCACGTACATCTTTTCCATGGTTCTCCTCTCATGGCTGCAATCTTTTCAACCAGTATCCCGGACGGCGCTTGCAGTGGGCAACGGCAGCGATCTGGATCGCGCGGAGGCGTTCACGGAAGACGACAGGATTTGGGAACCGGTGAAGAAGCATGCGGCGGGTGCCGTGCAGATTGGAGGACAGGCCTCCGCGAGCTTTATAAGCGGCCCCAT
>JAKABE010000479.1 GCA_021801945.1 Acidobacteriota bacterium | reverse complement strand
TCGAGCATCGCGTTGTGGTCGGCGAAGGGGATGTACTGGAAGATCATCTTCGTGTTGTCTTTGTCGAAGCTGCCCCAGCCGCCGTTCCTGCACTGCATGGCAAACTCCCAGGCGATGGCGCGCTGTTCGACCTCGTGCTGGTAGCGCTCGCGAGGATTGTCCACTTTGCTGAGCGCCAGCAGCACTTGCGCGGTGTCGTCGGTATCAGGATAAAACTCGTTATTGAACTCGAAGTACCAGCCGCCGGGATCGGTCTTGGGAACCTTTACAGCCCAGTCGCCTTTGTGGCGGACCTCCTTGGAGAGCAACCAATCGGCAGCCTTGATCATGCGCGGATCATTGCGCGGCACTCCAGCCTCGCCCAGGGCGTAAACGGCCTGGGCTGTGTCCCATACCGGCGAGACACAGGGTGTCATCCGGAAGGTCGGTTCCGGCATCTCCTGCGTCGGCTCCTGCTCAATGCCCAGCTTCTCGAATTCGTCGCGCGCGCGGATCACCTGCGGATCGTCCTCCGAATAACCCAGGCAGCGCAGAGCGATGATGGCGTTGAGCATGGCTGGATAGATCGCGCCCAAACCATCGGTCATCTCCAAACGCTCCAACATCCATTTCTCGGCCCGTTTCAAAGCCAGCTTCCGCAGCGGCCGGATATGCACGGCTTCCGAGAGGTGCATGAGCCGGTCGAGGGCGATGAAGAAGTTGCGCCAGGAGAAGAGGCGCTTGCGATCATGGCGCAGCCGGAGAATGGAGTTGGCACGTCCACCCACGAACAACTCGTCGATGCTCTGTTCCTGCGGAATCTTTTTGAAGGGCTTTTTGGCGTACATGATCGCCAGAGGAACAAGAATGGAGCGCGACCACGACGAGATCTCGTAAAGATTGAAGTAGAACCACTTGGGGAAGAGAACAATCTCCGGCGGAATGGCGGGCACGGCGTCATAGTCATACTGGCCCAGCCCGCAGAGATACATCTTGGTGAAGGTGTTGCATGCCACTACGCCACCGTGAGCCAGGACCCATTCGCGGCACTTTGTCAGCCGCGGATCGTCCGCGCCGATGCCCATCAACTTGGCCGAAAAATAGCATTTGACGGAAAGCGAAACATTGCCGGGTCCGCCCGGATAGATGCTCCAACTCCCATCTTCGTTTTGGTAGCGCATCATCTCGGTGAGCGCGCGCTTCAGCCGACCTGGGTTGCCTGATTCGAGCAGCGTGTGGAGAAAGATGTAGTCGGCTTCGAGCATCGAGTCGGCCTCGAGCTCGCCGCACCAATAGCCCTCAGGATGTTGCAGAGAGAGAAGAAAATCGCGCGACCGGCCGATCGCAGCCTCGACATCCGCCAGGTCCGCGTCGAGGCGGCCAAAGCGGGGCGCAGCGGTTTGCGTCTTGCTTTGTTGTGCACTCATGCGGTCTGAAAAGCCTCAATCCCTCTCTGGAAAAACTGGAATCTCTCCGGGTTGGGGCCGCAAGGCGCTCCGAAATACACGGCGCCGCGTTACCGGCCTCGCAAAAGCCTGAAACTCCTTTACCTTACCGGTGCCGGCTTATCCCCGCTGACAGTGCCGATGGCTTGCACAATTTCCGCGGGCAAGCCGAAGCGGACATTCTCCGGCATCACCTCCACCTCCTCAACGCTGTCGAAACCGTTCTGGCGGAGATAGTTGACCACATCTTCCACGAGCACCTCGGGAGCCGAAGCTCCAGCGGTTACCGCTACGTTCTCCACCCCCACAAGCCACTTCGGGTCGATGGCCTGGGAGTTATCGATCAGATAACCAATCGTCCCCAGATTCCGCGATACCTCGACGAGCCTGTTGGAGTTCGAGCTGTTTGTGGAACCAACCACCAGCACCAGCCCGGCTTGATGGGCCACGTTGCGCACGGCTACCTGGCGGTTCTCGGTAGCGTAGCAAATGTCCTGGGAGTGCGGTCCGACGATTTGGGGAAACTTCAGCTTGAGAGCATGAATGATGTCGCGGGCTTCATCGAGAGACAGGGTGGTCTGGGTCAGATATGCCACGCGATTGGGGTCGGGGACTTGGAGGGCCTCAACTTCGGCGACGTTTGAGACCACCTGAGTGACCTCTGGAGCCTCGCCGAGCGTGCCTTCGATCTCGTCGTGGTCGCGATGGCCGATCAGCACAAGCGAGTAGCCCTGGTGAGCAAACTTGACGGCCTCGATGTGGACCTTAGTCACCAGCGGGCAGGTGGCGTCGATCACCTTCAGATGACGCGCCTTGGAGGCTGCGCGAACGGCCGGGGAGACGCCATGCGCCGAATAAATCACCCGCTGGCCGTCCGGCACCTCCTCGATTTCATGCACAAAGATCGCGCCTTTTTCAGCTAACTCATTTACCACATATCGGTTATGGACGATCTCGCGACGCACATAAATGGGCGCGCCGAAGGTCTCCAGGGCAATCTTCACCACATCGATGGCGCGCACCACCCCCGCGCAAAAGCCACGCGGCTTGAGCAACAACACCCTCTTCTGGCGCGGGGAAACGTCTTTGGATGAAGCGGTGGGGATGGATTCGAAAACAGCTGTGCTCACCTCCCAAGTATACCAACGGGTGACGTTGGCGGATAGGAGAGAATTGCGGTTGCCAGTTCCCCACGCAATTCTCTCCGCCGCTGCTGCTCGTCGAACCACAGGTTAGCCGAGGCGCAAAATGCCCTTCGCCGAGTACCTGGATTTCATGCTATGCTTGCCCGCAAGTTGACGTTCTTCCCGCCAGCGCGGGTCTGGCAAAGAC
>JAKABE010000478.1 GCA_021801945.1 Acidobacteriota bacterium | reverse complement strand
TCGCGGTATTGCTGCTGGTTTGAGATCTCGACCATCCGGTAGTGGGTCATGGAGGCCGTAAGCAGCGGTCCGAGGTCGCGATGAAAGAGGGTGGTCAAGGCGCCGCCCGAGGCATGTCCGCCCGCGTCGCCGCTTCCGCTCTGCACGTCTTCGACGTATTCCCAGTCATACTCTGTCACCGTGCCGCGCCAGGGGCCGATCGCAGCCAGGTGGGTGCCGATTGCCTGGTAGGACTTGAGGCCGTAGGGTTCATCGCGCGGAAGCTCGGGCCGCTTTTGCGGGTCGGGTGGAAACTGACACCGATCGAGGACCGTAGCCAGCGACTTGGCATGGGTAAAGATGTGATGAATGCACGCCGGGTCGCCATGGGCGTGGTAATCCGGCCCGCCATAGAGCAGCCCATCGTGCGTGCAGGCGGCCATCAATTCAACGTTGCGCCGTGCCGCCTCCCGGAAGCGCGGGTCATGATTCGCCAGCAGGACCAATCCGGAGTGACAGCCGTCGCTGGTGCGGCTTCCCCACCACGACCACTTGTAGTTGCGCGTGCCCCAACTGTTGTCCCAGGCGCCATCGGGGAGCATGAACTCGATGTGCGTCTTGAAGGCTGCAAGCACCTGATCGAGCACCGGCTTATCTTTCATCAGCACGGCATAGAGCGCCAGGGAAGGCAGCGACTCTTCGACGTTGTAGCCCAGGTCAACCGGCCGGCAGCCTTTGGCCGTGACTCCTTTTAACGGATGGCCTTCCCCGGCCAGAAATCCTTCGGAGGTGAATTGGGTCAGCACCTGATGAGCAAGCTTTTGCCCGCGATCGAGATAATGGGAGTCCTCCAGCAACTGCCCGCACAGCACAAAGGCCAGGGAGGAGGTGACGGGATAATTGATGTTTCCTGTTTCGATCGAAATGAACCCATCGAGGAACTTTGCCGCTCGGGCGACCCGACCGGTCCACTGTTGCCGCTGGGCGGTATCGAGGATGTATCCATGGTGGAGGAGAGCTTCCGCCAAGGCGATGGTGCGAAAGACGGTAATTCCTTTCCAGGAACTGAGCGAAACATCGTTAACCCAGCTGCCGTCGGCACGGCTCACGGTGCGCTCGGACCAGTCAAAGACCCTCTGCGCTGCGTTGAGGTAGTCTTGGTTTCCGGTGGTATGCGCCACACGCAGCAAGGGATAAACCGCATCGGCGCAGCGGCCATGGATTAATCCGCAGGCGGCGCAAAGAAGGCCGCCGTGGAAATTCCTACTGCGCAGGCCAGTGATCTGGTGCGTCATCATTCCATCGCACCAGGTTTTCAGCAGTGTGGAATAAACCTCTTGCTCCTTTGTGGCGGGAGCGACGGGGGAAGCGGCAGCAGCGGCTTCGGGAAACGCAAGCCGGGCGCTCAGTGCGGCGGCGCCGGCCGCCGACAATTGCAGCATTGCCCTGCGGGTCAAAGCGGAAGACGGAGGGCGGGACTGCGGCGCGGGCAACAAAATCTGGTCAGTCATAATCTGGTCAGTCATACGAAAACCCATTTCCGAAGGACCTTTTTAACCATACTGGTGGGGGTGTTCGGGATCATCGCGGAAGCGGCAACAGGTCGATGATCGTGATTGCAGTTGGCTTACAGGCGAAGCGCTTAAGGGCGTCGCCGTATTGGAGTGCGCGCGTGTAGGCCTCGGCGAAGACGAGTGCGGGACACAGGGAGTCTTCCCGGCCGGACTCGACCTGCTGATGCGGCCACTTATGCTGGGAGTCGTAGGGCATCAGGGCGTTTACGGCCGTCAGGATGCCCGGGGCCCCTGGGGTGGCCGGCTTGTAGAGGTCGATCCCCAGGGGCTGGGCGATGACAGCCAGCAGGGAAAGCGCCTGGAGGTTCATGGCACTGTAGGAAAAGGACTTGGTTCGGATCATCTCGTATTTTTGCATGCCTTGGGCGTCGATCTCGAGAGGAATGCGCTCCTCGCGCACGCGCTCCAGCGTCTGCCGCGCATCCTGAGTTTTGCCAAGAAAGAGCGCGATTGCCGCAACCTGCACCTGATGCCAAGAGCCATGATTGTTCGGCCGAGCGTCGTCCTGCCGGCCGTGCTTGCTCGTGGTGAGCCAAGTGTAATAGTCGCTGAACCAGTGTTTTATGCCGGCATCGTCAGCGGCGCTCCAGTTTGGCGAGCCAGCCAGCATTCCTACCGCATCGAGGGCTTCGGGCAGATTGCGGGCCGAGACAATGCCGGCGGCGCGTCCAGTGTTCAAACCGGGGATATATTGAGCGTATTGGAAGTCGGGGCGCATAGCCGTGGCCGGCGCCAGAAACCAGGTCCGCAGCAGCACGGCCGCGTGCTGCGCGTAGCGCTCGTCGCCGGTGAGGTAGTATCCCAAAGCCAGCGCGCGGGAGGCGTGAAGCATTTTGTTGAGTTCGGCTTCATCGGAGATGCGCTCGGTTTCCGGGTTGCGGTACCCATCACGGCGCACGTAAGGCAGGTGATTCGGGGTATTCGGATTTGGCCACCAATAGCCGGCCTCAGACATGAACTCGTGCTTGTCGCCGTTGGGTGGGACGGAACCCTTATCCATCACGCTGAGCGGACTGGTCTTGAGCGCGGCATCGGCCTCGTGCCTGGCCAGTTCCAGCAGTTCCGGCGTGGGATGGGCCTTGGCCTCGGCGAGTTTCCGGGCGTCGATCTCAAAGACGCGGGGGAGGGAAGCCGAAGAGTGGCGCTGGGCAAACACGGGCCTGGCGCTAAAAACCAGCGCGAGAAGACAGAGCGAGCCGCAGGGTAAA
>JAKABE010000038.1 GCA_021801945.1 Acidobacteriota bacterium | reverse complement strand
CGGGAGACGGGGTTCGAACCCGCGACCAACAGCTTGGAAGGCTGTGACTCTACCACTGAGTTACTCCCGCCCTTAAAACCAGCCTTTAGCTACAGCCGTTAGCCATTCGCTCCATCCTGCCTGTGCCCGCCGCAGCGCATCATTCCCCGCGGCACAAGCCAAGAGCGCATGGCTAACAGCTGAATTTCTGGAGCTGATGACCAGGATTGAACTGGTGACCTCTCCCTTACCAAGGGAGTGCTCTACCAACTGAGCTACATCAGCCCTCAAAACCGCAGCTTTTCAGCCTTTAGCCTTCAGTTTTCAGCTCTATTCCGCTGGCGTCGGCTGCATGAGCCCATCCGCCGCGCAAAGGCTGAGACCCGCGAGCTAACCGCTACGAGCTGCCCTTCTGCCCGGCGTCGCGGATCGTTTCCGCATGCCAGGCCATCACGGTGCGTAAAGCCAATCCCCCAAGCACGAGCAGGGGAACCCAGCGCATCTCCACCGGCCTGCCCATGACCAGGACCTTCTCCGGGCCCATGGTGAACCAGGCCAACAACGCCAAGATCCCATAGAGAACCAGGGCCAGCCAGAACTTCCGGTCCAGGTCCTCAACTGGCTCCGAGGCCGGAGTGCGAAGGCTCCCAACGGGGCGGGCCTGCGCGGCCCGAACCTGGCCGCCTCCCGGTTCCCGCTCTGTGTGCATTTCCGCCTCTCAAACTTCGTGGTGCACAGGGGAGGATTCGAACCTCCGTAGCTCGCAAGGAGCGGCAGATTTACAGTCTGCTGCCATTAACCGCTCGGCCACCTGTGCCCAACTCAACCCCATCCACCCGCTTCAGCGCACGCCGCAACCACCGGAAGCCTCCGGCAGCTTGGAGCATGCACCTCGATTCGGATTGCCACGGCGGACAGGATCTACAACGGAAGCCTTGTTCGACGCCTCATCTTGCCGCTTCCGCTCGTACCGTTTCAGAACCCGCTTCCGGCTTGCCCTCGATGGAGCTGGCGAAGGGATTTGAACCCCCGACCCTCTGATTACAAATCAGATGCTCTACCAGCTGAGCTACGCCAGCCCATTCCGCCGGAAGGCAGCTCCGGAGGCCCGCAGCATGCGTGGACACACTCCCGCATCGCGCATACATCGGCTCAAAAACTAAGGTTAGCATAGGGCGGCGGGGGGAGCAAACGGAAGCGGCAGGAGGAGGAGAAAAGCGCTTGCGCAAGCGGGTCTTTGGGTGGATGATATGGCTACTTCCACAAAGCAGGTCTTTCGCGCTCGGAACGATAAGGAGGAGCGTATGCGTAAGGGTTTCTTCGCGGTAATCTTAGTATTTGTTTGTTCTTTGCTCTTAGCGCAACAAGCGCCGACAGGCGTAAATTCAGCGTCATCTTCCCAGCAGGCGGCAGCCCAATCGCCACCAGCTTCACCGCACCCGCCGCACACTCTACTGGATGGAACGCCTGTCAAACTCCGCCTTAGCGAGACGATCTCCTCGGCGGACGCGAAGGTTGGCCAGGAGGTTCCATTCGAGGTGGTGGAGGACATTACGGTCGACGGCGTCGATGTACTCCCCAAGGGTGCAATAGCCATTGGGACTGTCACCGAAGCCAAGCCGAAGAGGAGCATGGGCCGGGCCGGAAAATTGAATATAAATATCAGCTACGCGCGCTTGGCTGATCAGCAGAAGGTTGCATTGCGGGCTGTGAAGGAGAGCAAAGCCGGAGGCCATGTGGGCGCGATGACCGGCGCGATGGTCGCAACTTCTATTGTTTTCTTTCCCGCCGCGCCGCTTTTTTTATTCATACACGGCAAAAACATCACTATTCCGCAGGGAACGGAGATCACCGCTTTTGTAGATGGCGACCTGCACCTCGACATGGCCAAGTTTGGCGTTGTACCATCCACGCCGTCAGCCGCCGCCTCAGCCTCTGCGGTACGGGCCAGTCTGACCGTCGCGTCCGCCCCACCGGGAGCAGATATCGAGGTCGATGGCGGGTTCGTCGGCGATACTCCCTCGACGATCGACCTGGCTCCTGGAAGCCATGAGATCACCGTGAAAAAGAAGGGCTATGCGGACTGGAGCCGGAAGCTGAACGTGACCGGCGGCAGGATTGATCTGGATGCGGACTTGAACCCGGAGCCAACGCATTAGGCCGGAGGTGGTAGGGTTAATCTTGACGGCCGCTGGCTGGCCGGAGGATGCACCGACGAAGACGTAGAACGCTGATGATTGTGGCCGCGGTCCTGCTGTTGCTGGCCTTGGCGGTCTGGCTGCGCTCCAAGGCCCCGCCCGAGGCGGCGCGGCTGCTGCCGGAGTCGGACGGGGTCGTTTACATCGATTTGAGGCCCATTCGAGCGCTGCTGTATGGACGCCTGAAGCCCGCACCGCACAGCCCGGAGTACCAGGAGTTCATCAACGCCACCGGGATCGACTGGGAGCGCGACCTGGATCAGGCGGCCATCAGCCTGCACCGTATGGCCAACCCCGACGGCCCGAACGGGGCCGTGGCTTACTCGATGGTGCTGGTGGGCAAGTTGACCGGCAAGCGGCTCAACGCATGGCTGGCGGCGCACGCTACTTCGCGCGACTCTTACTCCGGCAGGACCATCTACAACATTCCATCCGAGGGCCGGACGGTGCGGGTGGCGCAGATCGGCTACGACATGGTGGCCATCTCCAACACGCCCACCCCAGGAGAGATACGCGCGATCATTGAGCGGCACAACACCGCCGCCTGGCCGTTTGCCGAATCCACGCTCTTGAGGCGCTATTACCACGAAGTGCCGCTGCTGTCGCTGGTCTGGGGGATTGGGCAGATCGGGCTGCCGTTTGCGCAGGATGGCCAGCTCAGTTTTTTCGGTTTTACGGTGCCGGTGGCGGCCAACGCCACGCTGCTGGCCAGCGTCGCGCCCACACTGAAGATCCGGAATCTGTTGCGGCCCCATGGTCTGCTGCGCCTGAAGGTTGAAGAGGTGACCGCCGGGAACGCAGCCGCTACCAGCCAGGCCGCCAGCCTGGCTACGCTGGCCACGCTGATGCGCGGCGCCGCCAACGGCTTAGCCGCCAACCCCCTTAACAACGGGTTGAAGGAGCTGCTGAGCACCGCCGCGGTCACGCAGCAGAGCGACCGCGTGGTCGTGACAGCTACGCTGCCGGTCTCATTTCTAGTCGGGCTCGCACGGAGCCGGAGCCCTCTGCAGCCTCCAGCGGCTGGGGAGGCGCCTCAAGCCAAGCCAGACAGCTCGCCTGCGCCTAGCCGGAAAAAATAGTCGAGACGGCTCGCATGTGCCGGTAGGCGAATCGCGCGGAAGCCGGTCCCGGTGAGGATGCCAGATGGTTTGCCTCTCAGTGCTTACCTATCGAAGAACTAGCGATAGGCGCAGCGCTGGGTTCAGCGCGCGGTGAGGCCGAGGGCCTTCACGATGGATTCGTCCACCCGGGCCGGCTGGCCGTCCTGCTTGGTTACGATTCCAAAGCCGCCGCGATACTCCCACATCGCCCATCCGACGCCGTCGGCTTCCAGGGCCGAGCGCGTATCGCGAATCCAGTTGGCGCGCGAGACCGGATCAGAGTAGTTGCGGTAGGCGCCGAATTCGTTGCAGATGAGCGGCACATGGTTGGAGCGGGCCCAGGCTGCGGCTTCGTCGATCAACATGCGGATGTGCTGGGCGTTCCAGTGATCGAGCCAGTAGTTTTCGAGATCGAAGCGGTCCACCGGATCTGGAACTTCCTGCAACAACTGCTGCATGGGCCCGGCGACTGGAGGATAGGGAATCCCGTGCGTATCGCGCCACCACGGCAGGCCCCAATTGGCGCCCTGGTGCGTGAACTCATGGGGATCATAGAAGTGGAAGTTGTAAATCACGTTTCCGTCGGAGAGCGGCTGGAGGGTAAGCAGGTCGCGGATGTCGGAGTAGTTGGGGCCGGTGGCGATGATAGTGTTGCGCGGCGCAACCGCGCGGATGGCCGCGGCCAGGTGGGCCTGGATTCCGGCCCAGCGGTAGGGATCGGCTACCTCCGGCTCGTTGAGGATCTCGAAGAAGATTCTGTTGGGGTCGCGGTTTGCGTAGTGCGCGGCCAGTTTGCGCCAGAGCATGGTCAGCTGCGCAACGGCATCGTCGCTCGTGCGCAGGGCCTGCTTGTAGTTGTCTTCGGGATGGAGGTCGATCTGAACCGCCAGTCCGTCCGCGAGCATGGTGTCTACGGCGCGGTCCAGCCGGCCGAGAAATTCGTCGTTCAGGCCATCGGGTCCATGCGGATACTGTTCCAGCGGCTCCGGATCGATGCTGAGGCGGACATTGTCGAAGCCCAGCTTCGCCATCAGTGCGATGTCGCGGGCGTCGATGAAGCGGTTGGTGCGGGCCGCCGAATAGTCGCCGGACTGCGCGAACCACTCTGCGGCGTTAATGCCGTGGCGCAGGTGATGGGCGCGAGCAAACGCGATGGCGAGGCCGGCGGCGCGGCCTTGCGCGGCGGCGGGGCACAGGCCGGCGCAAAGCGAAAGAACAAGCAAGAGAGCAACAAAACCCAGACGATGGCGCACGGCGGATTCTCCCGGACGACTTGCAGTCCGCTCCTCAACCTATCACGTTCAGCGGAATGGCGGTGAGCGGAGGGACACGCCGCGGTTCTCGCTCGGGAATTCTTCAGAGCAGGAATATCCCGGCGGCGAGGAATCTCCATGAATTGACGGGCGCTTTTGCAGCCCGACGGAGATCGCGCTGGTGTTCGAAACCCTCGATCGGGAGACAGCGACACGAAATGCGCCCGAATGCCCGCCACACGCAAGAAGCGGTTACCCTTGCCGGGGAGCCGCTGTGGGAGCGCAGAGGAGCTGCTTACTGACCAGCGGAGGGCGGCGGGGAGTTGGCGGCATCATCCAGACCCTCGGCCTGCTGGTAGGTCATGCGCAGATACTTGTAGGGATTGACGGGAATGTTGTGCACGCGCACTTCGTAGTGGAGATTGGGTCCGGTGGTTCGTCCCGAAGTGCCCAGGTAACCGATGACCTGACCGCGGATGACACGCTGGCCGGGTACAACGATCACCGAGGAGAGGTGAGCATAGACGGTGGATACGCCGAAGCCGTGCGCCAGCTCCACGGTGCGGCCGTATCCCGTGCCCAGATCCGCGTCCATGACCACCCCATCGGCGGCCGCGCGCACGGGGGTGCCATAGGGTGCGTCGATATCGACGCCGGTGTGGAACTCGGTGCCGGCGTCAATCGCGCCCTCTCCATGGATGGGATCGATGCGCTCACCAAAGCTGGAAGCCACGCGCCCCTCGACCGGCCAGAGCGAGGGTGAGTCGGCCAACTTTCTCCAATCGCCGTCGAAGTTCGGAGTAAGGCCGCTTTGGAGAGCCAACGAAACGCGTCCCGAAAGCGCATCACTGCGCAGTGTGTAGAGCTGGTTGAGGGAGCGGGTGATCTGTTGCTGGCTGATGTTGCCGGGCTGGGCCAAACTGGGCGGTGTGGGGGCCGATGCGGCCTTGGCGGCGGCTTCGGCTTTCGCCGCCGTGGCCATGCGGTTCTGGCGCAGGCCGTAGAGAGCCGTAACCTCATTCGCCAAGGCTCCCAGCGAGGCCACCTGGACAGTGCGGTCGTGCGCAATCCTGGCCATCTGCTTGTAATCTTTGCGCAGCGCTTCGCGCTCCTGACGCACCTGATTGAAGCTCTCAGTCTTCAACAGCATGCGTGTGTAAGAGCCCGCCAAGCCGGCCATCGTAAACGCGCCCACGATTGCGGCGGCCACGAATCCGTAGACATAGTGCAGCGGCAGCGGGATCTTGCGAACCCGGCCATCCTCATCCCTGGCGACGAAAAGAATGTAATAGCGCTTGCGACGCATTTTCGCTTTTCATCCCTCTCATTTGCAGGACCGCAATTCCCCACGCCTCGCATTTTCGTCATTCAATGAAATGGCACAGAACATGCGAGGTTCGCGAACCTACACAAAAGGCTTGCGCGTCCGTCCCAGCGCAGATGCGAAACTTTGCTCAAGGCTAACAAACGGCGCTTTTCCAGGTCAACGGATTTTCTTAGGAAATTCATGCGCTCTGACTCACGCCGTCCTGGTTTTGCCCTCCTGGGCCCGGCTGGCGGCTGGCGCGCAGGAAAAGCCGCTGGACCGAACAATCTGGGATCGAGACGCCATAACCGCAATGGGTTCAGCGGCGAGCCCGTCCCCCAAAGCTACATGTAGTAGATGATCGGCAGCGGAGCGATTGACTTGAGCCGCGCGGATGGATGGGCTGCGAACCAGAACCATGCGCGGCGGGTTGCGCCCGCCCCACCCGCCGCGGCGAATTACCGGCCACATGGCGGCTCGGCAGCTTGGCGGTCCCCGGTCCGGCGTATCCCTGCACCGCCGGCCAGAAACGCGGGTGGGCGAGAGGATGCAAATTGGCCTATCCTCAAAGAGATGCGAGATGGACGGCAAGAATCTGCAACCGCGTCAGCGGGCGGCGAATTGGGCCTGATCCGGCGGATCCGGGCGCGTGCGGGGCAGGCCGCCCGGTCTGGAGTGCGGCTGGGCATCGGGGACGACTGCGCGCTGCTCCGTGTGCGCGGCGGCGAAGAGCTGGCCGTCACCACGGATTTGTCGATCGACGGCCGTCACTTTCGGCTCGGATGGCATCCGCCGGAGGCCGTTGGCCATCGCACGCTGGCCCGGGGTTTGAGCGACCTGGCCGCCATGGGAGCGCGGCCTGTAGCCGCCTTTCTTTCGCTTGGGTTGCCGCGCGAACTCGTCCATCCCGTCCGCGGAGACGCAGGGGGGAGCAAGATCCGGGCCGGGAGCGCAGCCAAGCCCTGGCCAGGAAGCTGGATGGACCGCTTTCTAGACGGCCTGCTGGGGCTTGCCGAGAGCTACAAGACTCCACTGGCCGGCGGGGACCTGGCCGAATCCCGCGTTGCCGTGGCCGACATCATTCTCATCGGGGCCGTCCCGCGCGGCAAGGCCCTGCTGCGCAGCGGCGCACGGCCCGGCGATTGGCTTTATGTCACTGGCAGCCTGGGCGGAGCCGCCGCAGGCATCGAACGCCTGGGGCGGTTGATGAAGACCGGCAAAAGAGGGCGGCCGCGGGCTGCTTTTTCTGGGCCGCCGCGCATTCCCCGGCAGTGGGAGGCCGTTTTGGCTCCTCACCTGTACCCTCAGCCGCGCGTGGCCCAAGGGCTGTGGCTGGCGAAGCAGGAATGGGCAAGCGCCGCTATCGACCTGAGCGACGGGCTCTCCACTGACTTGAGGCATCTGTGCGAGGAATCCGGGGTGAGCGCGGAGGTGGATGCGGACCGGCTCCCCATTCATCGGGGTGCGAGCCTGGAACAAGCTCTGTACGGCGGCGAGGACTACGAACTGTTGTTCACCGCTCCGCCTCGGGCGCGCGTGCCACGAAGCATTCTGGGTGTTGCGGTGACGCAGATCGGCCGCATCGGGCGGCCACGTGCGGGTCAGCCCCAGGTCGTCGTGGTCGGCGCGCAGGGCAAGCATCCGCTCGAAGCGCGGGGTTGGGAGCACTTTTCTTGAGGCCTGGTCAGGTTCGCTCAGGATTCCTTTCATTCGCCAGCTATCATCAGGAGAGTCATGGGCCGGGAAGTGGTGTGCGGCCGGTTTGTGTCATCTCCGGAGTCGCTTGTTACGTGAGCGATGTTGTGCGGCCTAAAGGGAGCTTCATGGGATCCGAGGGGCGATGAGCGAGGTTCTGTGGATAGAGGGAAATCCGCCGCCGCAACTGGCGATCGTGCTGTGCCCGCCCGGTGGCTCGGCGCTCGAACAGAGCCTGCGGCGCGTCCGGCAGAGTGGCGTCCAGACGCTGGTTTCGCTGCTTGAGAAGAATGAGGCCGCCTGGCTTGGTCTGGCCAAGGAGAGCGCCGTGGCCGGCCATGTGGGATTGACGTTCCTGAACTATCCGATTCCCGACGTTCATGTTCCGCAGAATGCTGAGGGCTTCCGCGAATTCGTCACGGGGCTTGCGGAGCGATTGCGCTCCGGAGAGCGGGTGGGGATGCATTGCCGGGGCAGTGTGGGCCGGGCACCGCTGACCGCGGCTTGCACCCTGATCCACCTGGGCTGGGAGCCGGAGAACGCGCTCAGCGCCATCGAAGAGGCCCGCGGCCTGTCGATTCCAGACACCGAGGAGCAGCTGGGCTGGATTCTGAGCTACAAGGCAGAGCCGTGACCGAAGTGTCGCCGAAGCCGGTGCTGGACTTCAGCTTTCCGCGGAGCTGGCAGGCCGAGGCGCTGCCGGCGCGGCCCCTTATCCTGCCCTCGCGGCGCTTTGTCTATCCACGCGCGGCGGAAGAGGTGGAGCGGGGCGCGCTGGAGGCGCTGGTGCGGCCAGACGGCGCTGAACCGTTCCTGGCGACCTGCGCTCTGGGCTTCCGCGATCCCGTGGTTCCTACCGGTCTGTGGTCCGCGCCGCAGTCCGCGGAGATCTGCGCGGTGGCGGGCGGCTACGCCTACCTGATCGACACGCGCGCGCCGGAGCAATTCGCGATGATTCCTTACCGGCCGGTGCTGGCAGTGCTGCCGGCCGTCGAGGCGGACCTGCTGCTTTTTGTCAGCCACTATTCGATCTTGGCCTGGGGCCGCAGCGGCCAGGCGTGGGAGTCCGGGAAGCTCTCCGACGAAGGCGTGACGATCACCGGCATCGAGGGCGGCGTGTTGCGCGGTATGGGCTGGGAGATGCGCACGGACAAGGAAGTCCCCTTCGCCCTGAACCTGCGCACGGGACTATGCGCAGACTCAGGTCCTCAGCGGTGAATGCAGTCGGTGGCCCGCTACGCCGCCGAGGATTGGCGAGGATTTCTATTTTCCTTTTCCGAGGGCCGCATCGATGCTGTACTTGCCGGGGCCTGCCAGCAGGAGCGCAATTGTCGCGCCCAGATAAAGGACGATCAGCTCGCCGATTCCCCCCATGCGGCCAAAGTAGGGGAAGTGATGCACAAATGCCCAGGCTACGAAGACATTGACGGCTACGACCAGCGCGGCCCAGCGCGTGGCCAGTCCTAGAACCAGCAGCACGCTGCATACCGCGTCCGAGAGCACGGCGAACAACAGGCTGGGCAGGGCGCCGATGTGCAAGGGGTTGGGAAAGAACTTGGCCATCATTGTGAAATGGGTGATCTTTTCAAGCCCGTGGTGAAAGAAGAGTGTTGTGCCCACCAACAGGCGCAGTACCAGCAGGCCCGCATCGGCCCTGGTGGGCACGGCTTTGAGCAGAAGTAACCTTTTGAGCATATACGGTTCCTTGAGAGGAAGATTAGCTTGCTTGGATGGGGGAGAAACCAGCCGGTGATCGGCTAAGTTGCATCTTCAGGTGCGGAAGCGCCTTTGTCAATGCGCTGGTTTGCGAAGGCGCTGTGGCCTGCGGCGCGGGCCAGGCTTCAGCTTGCCAGCGCCAAATGGCGGCCGGGGAGGATGGTTTCGTAGGCTGTGTAGATGCCCTCGAAGGCTGTGTCCCAGCCGGCGGAAAGGCCGTAGGCGCGGGCGGCCTGGCGCATGGCGTCGTGACGGATGGGATCGGCGAGGAGGGCGGCGATCGCGGCGGAAAACTCGGTGTCGGGAACGATACGCCCGGTTTCGCCGTCGCGGACGATGGTCCTGGGGCCGCCGTCGAGGTTCACAATGGCGGGAACGCCCGAGGCCAAAGCCTCCAGCACCACGTTGGCGAAGGTGTCGGTGTGCGAGGGAAAGACGAACAGGTCCATATTGGCGTAGGCGGTAGCCAGATCTTCCCCGTGCAGCACGCCAACGAACTCGGCGCGCGGCAAGCGTTCGCGCAACCAGGCTTCGTGCGCGCCCTGGCCAACAATCAGGAAGCGGAAATCGCGGTAACCCATCTGCTCCAGTTCCTTCTGCACCTGAACCAGATGGGCGATGTTCTTCTCGACCGAGAGCCTGCCCACGAAGCCCAGAACATAGCTGCGATCCGCGGGGCTGCGCCGGCGCTTGGCGGGATGGAAGAGCGCGGGGTCCACGCCGCCGGGCGCCAGGTGGCAGGGCCGTCCGGTGACGCGTTCGAGCAAGGAGCACAAGGCGGGGTTGGGCGCCAGAAGCATCTGGCCCAGCGAGTAGAACCTGGCGGCGACGGCCAGAGAAACCGCCTCAATGGTGCGGCCCACGGCGCACGACTGGCAGTCCGAGAGCATGTGCAGAAACCGCTGCGCACGCCGCGCCGCGTACTCGTGGAGGTTGGTGTGCCAACTGGAGACGAGCGGCAGTTGAAAATAATGCGCCATCCACGCTCCCAACAGGCCCACCTCGCTTGGACCGGTGATCTGAATCAGGTCGGGTCGAAAGCGCCTCATGACGCGCTCGATGCGCGGAAAGTGGCGGAGAAAGGCTGGATCGAAGCGAAGGTCTTTCTCGATGGGAAAAGACAGAAAGCCGCGGGGCAGCTCCAGCGTCCATACGCTGCCTTCGTCGAGGAAGGCAGGCGTGCGGTCTCCGGCGCGGACGCACAGGAAGGGGAGATTGCACTGGCGCGCGAAGGCCTCAAAATGGCGAGCGGTCCGGGCGACCCCGTTCACCTCGTGGAACGAGTCGGGGAAATAGGCCACGCGCGGCGTTCGAGCAATCATGTGGTTCGTGTCGTGCGTCTCAAAAATTTGTCTTGCATTCACTCAACTGGCTGATCGAAGGTCCGCTCTCAAGCCTCCGCCGGGACGGGGCTTCCACCCCAACGATGAAGACCTGTTCTTGCCACCCACGGAAGCGCGGATACCTTCTCGCTGAACCTCGCTTGCCGATTTCGGCCCGCTGCCCAGGCTTGCGCCCGGGCTTAATTCTTTTGCCCACCCGAGGGTTCTTCAGGCCTTCTGCCAATCGCACTCAAAAAGGGACGCACCCCATATTAGCGTGTCTGCGGGCAAAGTGCCTGCTTTATTTTAAATCGTGTAAATGGAGGCTCTGTAGCCGGCGCGGTTTAGTGGAGCGGGCCGGTCTTGAGGGGGCTCTGGGGCTGGGCTGGCAGCGGAAAGACCATCCGACGAGCGGCAGATGGCGGCCGGTTCCTTCCGCGGAAGCTGAAGCCCCGTCTTTGTTTTTCTGCACTTACGGCCCGCCTGATGCCGCGCCCTTTCAAAGCGGAACTCTTTGACCCTGCGGTATTCAAAGAGATTCTCAGGCGTGGCCGGAGCCGGCTACCGGTAGCGGTAAACGGTCACGCGCAGGATTTTCTGCTCGCGTCCGCTGCGCAGATAGAGGGCGTTTCCTTCGCCGGTGGCGTCTCCAGCAAGCATCCGGCCGGCAACCCATCGGCCCTGCACGAAGCTGCCCTCCTCGACAGCTCCCAGGCCCGCAATGGGCGGTCCCGGTGTATCGGGCGTAAACGTGACTTTGAGATCAGAGCCGGCAATGTAAAACTCGTCCGGCGCCGTATTGATGAAGATGGCGTGGGGAACGAGAGCGGACGGCGCGTAGAGCGAACCTGCGGTCGGAGCAGGAGGCCGCGGCCGGAACCCTTCAGCGCGGCTGATGTTCAGGGTGTAGCCTCCCAGCCGCACGCGCAGCGAGCGGTTCATCTGCTCCAGCATGGCGGCTGCGATGGTTCCATTCGTCTGCGCCTGGAGGATCATCGGCGAAAGCTGCGAGAGGATGTCGTAGGCGTGCGCGAGTTTGGCCCCCGCAGCATCCGGCATCCGGTCGATGCTGAAGGGCGCAAAGCCAATGGCATTGTGCTGGCCGAAGGCAAAGAAGGCCTCCGCCGCGCCCTGATCGCCGCTGACCGCCTCGGGGATATACAGCGGGTTTCCCGGAACGTCGTAGCGGGCGGTCCACTTCTGGAAGTTGAAGTAGATGTCCGGCGCCAGAAAGCTGAGGTCGGGGGCTCCCGCGCGCCAGATGTCCATGGAATGCGAGAGCGGGCCGCCGCTGTTGAACTGTCCCGCGACGAATCCCGGCACGATCAACGCCGCGTTCACATACATGGGCAGAGGGTATTCGGCCTTGCCCGCCGCCACGACCCTGTTGATGTAGCGGGCGTAGTACCAGGCCATGAAGAAGTCTTCCGTCTCCGGGCCCGGTCCGAAGACCTGTTCCCAGGTGCCGGAGGTCCGGAATCCCGCCGCCTGCCACCGGGCCAGCAGTTCCGGTTGGATGGTGGCGCGATGTTTCTTGAGGTAATCCATCAGTTTGGGCGGCACGGGGCCGGTATAGGCAGCGTTGGCCACCGGCGAATGGTCGCGTGCGTCCGGAATAACGCCCACTTCGTTCTCTACCTGGATCATGAGGACCGTGTGCTGCTGGCCGTCCGCTTCGCGGATGTTGCGCATGAGCGCCCGGAAGGCACGGGCGTCGGCTTCCCAGCAGGCCTGGCTGAAGGGGCTCAGCCGCTCAGTTCCGGAGCCGTCGCGCAGGTCCACGCGCGGAAAGCGCGTGAAGTTCCTCTTGACCCAGTCGGGCGCGTAACTGGACCAGGTATTCTTCCAGCTTCCGAACCACAGGAAGACCAGGTGCAGGTTGTGCTGGCGGGCAGCGCGGATGAGGCCGTCCACGGTGCTGAAGTCGAACTTGCCCTCGGTGGGCTCAAGCTGCGCCCAGGAAACCCCAGCCTCGACCGTATTCAGGTGGTCGGCGGCCAGCCTGGACCAGATGGGCTTCATGTATTCCAGGCTGGTGGCCGAGTTGTTGCGCAGCTCCCCGGCCAACACCAGAAAGGGCTTGCCGTCCACGATCAGCTGCGTGGCCTTCCCGCGCCTTTCGAGGTGGGGAAGCGTCGAGGCCGCCTGCGTCTGGCCGCTGGCGATACACGTAGCCGCGACTGAGCCCATGGCGATGAAAAGAGAGAAAAAGATGCGGAAGCGCATTTGAGACTCACCTCATCCCAAGCATGGGGAAAGTTGTCTGCTCGTTCTCCTTGAAGGACAGGAAATTATACGATTTAAGGGCCGCCGCCGCGGATGTTGGAGGTGTGCCGGCAGGAAAGAGACCTGCCCTCGGGGCCGTCGAATTCTGCAAAACAAGTCCTGGTTCCGGGAGAAGATCGGTCGCGGATGCTTCGCTTCTGCGCGGCCGGCCGCAGCGGGCAGGGCGACGCTTAGGATGACACAGGGATTTCCTTATGCAGTGTTCAATCAAGCCGCGCTCATTGGGCTCTCGTGACGAACCGCGCCCGCGTCTGAACTGCCTGGCGTGACTCCCGGCCTCGTGCTGCTTCACCGCGCAAGCAACAGCGGTAACTGCGAATAGCACGCTCCATAGTTGAAGATTGACCGGTTCTCACTCATGGCCGATGCGCTCCTGGCTCGAAGCGGTTGATGCTGGAACTTACTTCCGCGTTGAGAGGGCGGCCTTTGCGCGCCGCCGTCAGACGGCCGCGGCAGCCCCCTGTTTTGGACAGCGCCGGATGCAGGCCCCAGCGCCATCCAGCGATTCCATGGCGCGGTATACTCAGCGTGTGGTTCCGTATCGACGGAGCTGCAGGGCGAAGGGGTTCGCCCCAACTGCTGATCCACCCTTTTGGCGCTGATTGGGATGGGCGGATGATGACCCCTGGCTGAGGCTTCGCCGGGGCGTTTCCTGCCCGGCCGCAACGCTTCCGCCGCATGCTGCTACATTTCACAGGCGCAAGGGATCATTCCTCGATGGAGGCGCGGTGAAGATCGTCATCCTTTCCGATATTCATGCGAACCTGGCGGCTCTGGAGGCTCTTCCGGAGCGCGACTACGACGCGCTCTGGTGCATAGGCGATCTCGTCGATTACGGGCCGTATCCGCACGAGGTGGTTCAGCGGATCAGAGACAAGGCTGCCGTCTGCGTTCGCGGGAACCATGACAATGCGGCAGGTTTCCTGGTGGATCCGAACTGTTCTTCGCCTTACAAGCGTCTGGCGGCAGAGACCTTGCGGTACTCTCAACGGGTCTGCACCGCAGACGATCTGCAATATCTGCGCGGGCTTCCGCTCTATCGCAGGATCACAATAGACGGGGTCAAGTTCTATCTGGTCCATGCAATTCCCAGCGATCCGCTCTTCGGCTACTGCTCGAAGGACTCAGAGCTTTGGCGGGAGGAGGTAAAAGGGATCAACGCGGACGTGCTGATTGTCGGCCACACGCACACGCCCTTTCTGCGGATCGAGGGCAAAACGGCGATTCTCAATCCAGGGAGTCTAGGACAGCCAAAGACCAGCCGTTCGCTGGCGTGCTATGCGGTATGGGAAGATGGCGCGATCTCCCTCCGGGAGGTTGAATACGCGATGGACGAGACGATTCGCGGCATCCGGGAGATGCCCCTTGAAGCGCATGATCGGGAGGCGCTGATCACAGTGCTGAAGACTGGCAAGCTGCCGGATTGATGGAACTGGGTTTCCCGCTGGTGCGCAACTGGCGCCGCCGCGTGGCGAAGAGGCAAGGGAACCATGAACAGCTCCCCATCCGCGACCCCGTTCCATTGAACGGCTGGTGAGCATGCTGGATTCGATGGTAGAGGGCGAGCGCGCGGTGGAACAGCGAATCGTCCTCGGTCAGGCGTGGGTTTCCCGCCTCGAACGCTTCCTCCTGGATTCCCCGCCAAGGTCGCTCTCTCTTCCGCGATGCCGCGCTGTGCGCGCCCTGGGAGGAGTCGGCGCTTTCCCGGTATTGGTTGCGTATTTCCAGCGCTACACGCGGCCGGGGATGCGGCCGTGCTGTTTGCCGAGGATGCGGTGCGCAGCGCGGCACAGACCGGTTCCGGCCATCTTCAGACCTCACACTGAAGCTGCGCTCTGCGTAAACCGTTCGTGGCTTGAGCGGATCACCTCCAACGCCGCTTCGCGGTCCTGCCAGCCAATCACTTTTGTCGGCTTTCCTTCGAGATTCTTGTACACGGAGAAGAAGTGCTCCACCTCCAGGAGAATTTGCCTTGGCACCTGGGTGTAAGTTTCAACCTCCTGGAACCGCGGATTGGCGGTTGCGTAAGCGAGAATCTTTTCGTCGCAGAGGTCCTGGTCGATCATCACAAACAGCCCAATGGGCCGGGCTTTATAGACACAG
>JAKABE010000477.1 GCA_021801945.1 Acidobacteriota bacterium | reverse complement strand
GGCGTTGATGCTTCTGAATGGCTGCAAGCCGGTGGGCCCGAATTACAGCCGTCCCTCCTTCAATGCGCCCGCCAAATACAAGGAGACCGGCGCCTCGACGGTTATCGTTCCGCCGCCCAACCCATCCGGAGGCGGCTGGACGCCGGCCAATCCCTCGGCGGGAATGTTGAAGGGTCAATGGTGGGAGATCTACCAAGATCCGGAGTTAGACCGTCTGGAAGCGCGCATCGCTACCAACAACGTGCAACTGCAGGCCGCCATGGAAAGCTACTTTGCAGCCCGCGACGATGTGGCCGCCGCGCGTGCCAACCTCTACCCCTTTCTATCCGCCGGCCCCGCGATCAGCCGCAGCAAGATTTCCGCCAACCGTTCAGGGGCCGCGCACAACGCAGGTGCCACTGCCTACGACTTTCTTTTCGATGGCCAGGCCAGTTGGGAGCCGGACTTCTGGGGACGCATCCGGCGCACCATTGAAGCTGCCAGAGCCGGCGCCCAGGCCAGCGCTGCCGACGCAGCCAACGTTGCGCTAAGCCTGCAAGCCGAGATGGCCACGGATTACTTCGATCTGCGCGGCCTGGACTCGGAAGCCAAATTGCTCACAGAGACGGTCCAGGAAATGCAGGGACAGCTCGCCCTTACGCAGCGGCTGCTCAAAGGCGGTGTGGACAACGAGTCCGATGTGGCCCAGGCGCAGACCCAACTGGATACAACGCGCGCCCAACTGGTAGACGTGGGCGTGGCCCGCGCCGAGTATGAGCATGCCATCGGCACCATCGCCAACTACGATCTCTCCAATTTCAGCATTCCGCCCTCGCCCTTCGATAATCTGCCTTTGCCCAAGATTCCCCTCGGAGTGCCGTCGCAACTGCTGGAGCGCCGCCCCGACATCGCCGCGGCTGAGCGCCTGACGGACGCGGCCAACGCCCAGATCGGCATCGCCATCAGCGCCTTTTATCCCACCATCTTTCTGAGCGGAACGGGCGGCTTTGAGAGCGCCCATCCCGGCACCTGGATTCAAGGCCCCAGCTCGCTGTGGAGCTTGGGCGGTCAGGCCACCGAGCTGCTCTTCGACGCTGGGCAGCGCCACGCGGTAACCGCCGCTGCGATCGACTCCTACGAGGCCCAGGTTGCCGCCTACCGCAACACCGTCTTCCAGGCCTTCGACGATGTGGAGAATCAGCTCTCGTCCCTGCAGATTCTTGAGCAGGAATTGAGCGTGGAACAGCAAGCCGTTGCCTCCGCGCAAAACTTCTTCAATATCTCCAACCTGCGCTTCAAGGGCGGCGTGACGAGTTATTTGGAGGTGCTCACCGCAGAGGGCATACTGCTTCAGGACCAGAGCACGGCTATCAGCATCCGGACCAGCGAGTTCGCAGCCAGCGTGGGCTTGGTGCGCTCGCTGGGCGGCGGATGGGACGTGACGCAACTGCCCTGATACGGAGAGTCTGGATCAACACAGACCCGCCGCCTCAGATCCCCTCGCCCATGGAAACGAACTGCTGCATCTGTTCCCGCTCTACGCGGTAGGCGGAGCGCTCGGCCTCTTCGGCGGCAAACGGCGCCGCCCAATGCTCGTGGGCGCCCAACCGCGCCTCCAACTCTTCCACGCGGGCTGAGAGCGCAATGAGCGCGTCGGAGAGCGGATCTTTGATGTCGTGCGGATCGGTAATCAGCACGCGCTGGCCATTGCGGTAGACGATGTGCGCTGGAACGCCGACCACCGTGGAGTTAGGCGGCACGTCCGTCAGCACCACCGAGCCCGCGCCCACGCGTGAGTTCTCGCCCACCGTGATGTTGCCCAGCAGATTGGCGTTGTTGCCGATAAAGACGTTGTCGCAGATGGTGGGGTGGCGCTTGCCGTGTTCCTTGCCGGTGCCCCCCAGGGTCACGCCCTGGTACATGGTCACGTCATCACCCACAATGGCGGTTTCGCCGATGACTACGCCGGAGGCGTGATCGATGAATAGGCGCCGGCCCAGTTGCGCGCCTGGATGAATGTCTACGCCGGTGAGAAAACGGGCTACCTGCGAGAGCACACGCGCCGCCAAACGCAGCCGCGCCCGCCACAACCGGTTCGAGATGCGGTGAAACCACACCGCCCAAAGCCCCGGATAGCAAAGCAGAATTTCCAGGCGTGAGCGCGCGGCCGGGTCGCGCTCCATCACGGAGTGGATGTCTTCGCGGATTCTGGAGAACAGGGACATGGGAACTAGGGGCTAGGGACGATAGCGGTTCTTCGATTGGTGGAGAGTGGGGCACAATTTCGGCGTGGCGTTTCCTCAAGAAATCGCCACGTTGCACGTCCCTCAGCTCTCCACAAGCATCGGAGAACCGCCGTGGGGGCTAGGGATGAAGCACAACATCCAGCGCCGGCATGGAATTCTGCTTCCCTAGTCCCTAAGTCCCTGGTCCCCGCCTTTCTTACGCGGGTACGGTGATCGGCTCGGGCTGCAGCGCAATGGCCTGCTGGCGCAGCGTCTCGAAGAGTACGCTCGACAGATAGCGCTCGCCGAAGTCAGGCAGCACGGCCACAATCAGCTTGCCCTTATTTTCGGCCCGGGCGGCCACCTTGAGCGCCGCGGCCGCCGCAGCCCCCGAGCTGATGCCTACAAATAAGCCCTCCTCGCGCGCCAGCCGCCGGGCCATCTCAATGGACTCGTCGTTAGTGACCTGGACGACTTCATCCAGGAGCTTGGTATCAAGGATGCTGGGAACGAAGCCGGCCCCGAGGCCCTGAATCTTGTGCGGCCCAGGCTTGCCGCCCGAGAGCACGGCGCTGTCCACCGGT
>JAKABE010000037.1 GCA_021801945.1 Acidobacteriota bacterium | reverse complement strand
CATCCACCGGTTGGGCCGTCGCGCGCGCCGCCACCACGGCCCCTGCCGCTCCGAGCGTTGCACTCTTCAGAAATTCCCGTCGCTCCATCTCTCGATGTCCCCTTGCCTCAGATTTTCTCAAAGCTGCTTGTCCTGGGCCCCCAAATCGCCACGGATTTCGCTGCGATCATTCCTTCGGTGTTCCATAAGTTCCCTTGTCGATGCTATACCCTTCAAGGGTGTATCGGCATAAAGGAATGAACCGTCCCTCAATGTCGATACACCCAAGCACCCGCACGAGATTCTATGTGGATGGGAATGCTAAGCTCAACAGAAAATGATGCGCATCGGAATCGACCTCGGCGGCACCAAGATAGAGGCGCTAGCCCTCAGTGCAGACGGGCGGGAGTTGGGCCGGATCCGGGTGGCGACACCGCGTCATGACTACGCGGAGACAGTAAATACCGTCGCCCGGCTTGTGCACACGCTAGAAACAGAACTGGCGCAGCAAGGCACTGTGGGGGTGGGCATCCCGGGAACCATCATGCGGCCCTCCGGACTGGTGAAAAACGCCAATTCGACATGGCTCAATGGGCAGCCTCTGGAGCGCGACCTCGCGGCAGCCCTCGCCAGAGAAGTGCGCTGTGAAAACGATGCCAATTGCCTGGCTCTTTCCGAGGCTACAGATGGAAGCGGCGCAGGGCATCGGGTGGTCTTCGCCGTCATTCTCGGGACCGGGTGTGGAGGAGGCCTTGCCATTGATAGGCGTGTCCACAAGGGCCGGCACAGTGTAGCCGGCGAATGGGGCCATAACAGTCTCCCCTGGCCGCGCATCGACGAAGTTCCGGGACCGGCCTGTTACTGCGGAAAATCCGGGTGCATCGAAACCTGGATCTCAGGCACCGCTCTGGGCAAGGACTACGAGCGCGAGACGGGGACACCGCTATCAGGAAAGCAAGTCACGGAAGCGGCTGACCGGGGTGATGTGCGGGCAGCCACCGCTATCCGGAAACTCGAGGATCGCATTGCACGAGGATTTGCCTCGCTGGTCAATGTGATCGATCCCGACGTTATCGTGATCGGCGGTGGATTGTCCCAACTGCAAAGCATCTACCGGAATGTGCCGCCATTGTTGGAGAATTACGGCTTCGGTGGAGGAATCCATACGCCCATTGTCCCGGCCCGGCACGGAGACTCCAGCGGAGTCCGTGGTGCAGCCTGGCTCTGGCCTCCCAGGAGTTGATGCCCCAGGCTCAGAAGCTTCCACATAACGCGGCGCGTACCTCAAGAGAGGGTTTCGGCGCTGTAGCGGGCAATCAATCCGGTTTGGATAGCGTGGCGGAAGACCCTCGAGAAGATCCAATAACTAAGGACAATATAGGCGAGGGCGAGAGCGAAGGCGCCGGCGAGTAATGCTCCGTTGAACGCGTGGCCGGAAACCACGGATCGCATGCCCTCAAAGACATACGAAGGCGGTAGCAGGCGGGCAATCCACTGCATCGGCGCGGGCAGTGTGGTAAGGGGATAGTAAACGCAGGCGAATGGGGCCAGCAGCGCGGGGATGGGCCAGACGAACCATTCGGCAGCGGGGCCGAAGCGAAGAACGATGGCGATGGCAGCAACTCCGAGGGCCATACCATAGAGGAACAGCACGAGGACGAAGGGTAGGAACATGGCTCCGTAGGTAGCAAAGTTGAGGCCAAAGGCGGAGGTGGCGACGGCGATCATGACAACCAGACTAATGAGGCTGGTGACGAGGCTGGAGGACAGGAGTCCAACAATGTACTCGGTCATGGTGATCGGCGTGGCGAAGACATTGAGGAAGTTGCGCGACCACACGTCCTCAAAGAATGCGGTGGTGACGCCCTGCATGACGCGGGTCATGAAGTCCCAGAAGAGAACGGCTCCGAGAAGCGCGGGGACGAAGCGGTACGCGGTGTGGGTAAGGGAACCGAGAAACTTGGTCATGAATCCCCACAGGATCATGTCGATGGTGACCCAGGCAAAGAGAGGCGCAACGCGGGCGGCGCTGCTGCGGTAGAGATAGAGCTGGCGGAGCGGGATGGCGGCGATGCGGGCGAGGTTCATGACTGAAGCGCTCCGAGGTCGAGAGGCTCGCGGGCCACGCTGATGAAGAGCTCTTCGAGCGTGGACTTGCCGTACTGGGCTGGGAGAGTGCGAGGATCGCCTTCGAGGATGATCTCTCCATGCGAGAGAAACATGACGCGCGAACAGACCTCCTCCACTTCGTACATGTTGTGAGATGTCCAAAGGACCCCGGTCTGGGTGCGCTCGACAAAAACGCGGATGGTGGAGCGGATGTCGCGGGCGCTGGCGGGATCGATGGAGGCGGTGGGTTCGTCGAGCAGAAGCACGCTGGGACGGTTGAGCATTGCCTTGGCGAGACCGACGCGAGTTTGCTCGCCGGAGGAGAGGACGCCGCATTTGGTGTCGCGGAAATTGTGCAGGTCGAAGGCGTCTAGGACCGATTGAAGCTGCGTGCGAAAGTCGCGGACGCCGTAGAGCAGTGCAAAGACGCGCAGGTTCTGGTAGACGGTGAGGTTGCCGGGCAGTGGTGCGTAGACGGCGGCGAAGTTGGTGCACGAGAGCGCGCGGGAGCGATGGCGAAGAAGGTCCTCCGAGCCGATGTGGATGGAGCCGGCCGTTGGCTCCAACACACCGAGGACCATGCTGATGGTGGTGGTTTTGCCAGCGCCGTTGACGCCCAGCAAGCCTACTATTTCCCCGGGGCAGACGTGAAAGTTGATGCCTTTCACGGCCTCGACTGAACCGTAATGTTTACGGAGGTTTCTGACCCGGAGAACGGGTTCGGGGGCGGCGGATTGCAGATCGGGCAGCGGTGGCGGACTTTGCGGTGCGTGCGGTTCGTGCGCGACGGGGTGCATAGCGGTTCGGATGCAATCATACCCGTCGCCGGTGCAGGATGAGTCGCCAAAAGCGAAAACAAGCATCCTGGGCTAAGATAGGAATTGAGCAAGCAAGACATCGAAAGATCGAAGAACTGCGTCATCGCCTTGGTTCAGGATTTCAGCGCTTCGCGCATCGAGTGGATTTCTGCTTAACTTTGCGGGATCCAAAGGGAGATTCCCTCGACCATGCACGATGAGAAACATACCGTCGAGTCGCAGGAACCGCCAGGTTCAGCACACGGCTCCGGAAACGCTTGGGCAGATCGCTTGCGTGCAATCAGGAATATCCCCCCGGTGCTGCACTTTGTTTGGGAGTCCGGCCCCGCGGTTGTCTCCTGGAACATTGTCATCCGCATCCTGGTGGCCCTGCTTCCCGTAGGCATCGGCATCATTGCCGGCCCTTTCATCATCAATGGCGTAAATCAGATCCGGTTTCACCAGCCGCTGCCCGGCTACTTCTGGTGGCTGGTGGCGGCGGAAGCAGGCCTCGCGATCCTCATCGGCTTGCTCTCCCGCGCCGTGGACTACTTCGACAGCCTTCTCGCCGACCGCTATACCTATCACGTAAGCGTCGAGGTCATGCGCAAGGCCGCTTCGCTCGACGTCACGGTTTATGAAGACCCGGTCTACTATGACCGGCTGGAACGCGCCCGCGTCCAGGCCACGGACCGCCTGGTCATGATCCAGCAGATGGGCCGCCTCATCCAGCAGACAGTCACCGCCCTCGCCTTTTCCGCGGTCCTGATTTGGTATTCGCCGCTGCTGCTGTTGCTGCTCGTCATCGGCGTAATTCCCGCCTTCCTTGGCGAGAGCCACTTTGCCTTCCTTCTTTACGCCAAGAACTTCCGCCAGACCCCGGTCCGCCGCCAGATGGACTACCTGCGCCAAGTGGGTGGCAGCAAGGAAGCCGCCAAGGAACTGAAGCTGTTCAACCTAAGCCATTTCCTTACAGAACGCTTCAAGAAGCACTCGCAGCGGATCTACGACGAGGACGTGGCCCTGAACCGGCGCCGTCTGCTCTGGACCGGTTTGCTGGCAATGCTTGCCCAGCTCGGCTACTACGCCGCCTACGTGCTCAGCATTTTTCGTACCATCAGAGGCATCTACACCATCGGCGATCTCACCCTGATTACGACCGCAATCATGCAGGCCATGAGCAACATTCAGCAGATGTTCTCAACCGCCTCCGGCGTCGCCGACCAAGCCCTCTTCCTTACCGATCTGTTGGCCTTCTTTGAGATGAAGCCGCAGGTGGAAACCAAGGCCAATGCCCTGCCCCCGCCCCGCCCCATCGAGCGCGGCTTCGAGTTTCGCAATGTTTCCTTCACCTATCCCGGCACCAGCCGGCGCATTCTCAGTAACTTCAATTTCACGCTGCGCCCCGGAGAACGCGTCGCCCTGATCGGCGAAAACGGACAGGGCAAGACCACCGTCGTCAAGCTGATCACCCGATTGTACGATCCCACTGAAGGACAGATCCTCCTTGACGGCATCGATCTGCGCGAATACGACCTCGATGAATTGCACGCCGAGATCGGCGTCATCTTCCAAGACTTTATGCGCTATGAAATGACCGCGCGGGAGAACATCGCGGTGGGCCGCATTGAAGTTCCTCACGACATGCAAGAGATCGAATACGCGGCAGAGAAGAGCCAGGCCAGCGGGGTGGTTGCAAAGCTCCAAGGCGGCTACGATCAGATGCTCGGACGCCGGTTCGAGGGCGGCGTAGACCTCTCCGGCGGAGAGTGGCAGAAGATGGCCCTAGCTCGCGCGTATCTGCGCGATGCCCAACTTTTGATCCTCGACGAGCCTACCGCTTCCCTCGATGCGCGCAGTGAATTCGAGGTATTTGAACGCTTCGCCGAGCTCACCTGCGACAAGATGGCGCTATTGATTTCTCATCGCTTCTCGACTGTCCGGATGGCCGACCGCATCGTCGTGTTGGAGGGCGGCAGGTTAGTCGAAGAAGGCACCCATTTGCAGCTCATGGCGCTCGAAGGCCGCTACGCGGCCATGTTTGAAATGCAAGCAGCTAGCTACCGCTGAGGCATCATGATAAATTCATCCGTTCTTCTTGTCGAACCACGACACTCTCTGCCCTATGACCAGACGGAGCCCCTGCGCGACGCCGCGAACTTGGCTGCATCGTGGGCCGTGGCGCCGCGGCCGTCCGGCGACACCGCTTTCTCTCGCCGCGTGCGCGATGCGCAGCGCGCTCTCAAGCTCCTGGAGAAACTCCTCGCCGATCCTCCGGCTGCGTATGTAAGAGAGGACCCCAGGATGGCCTCCTGCCGCGCCGCCATGCGTGAACTTCGGGCCAATATCCGCCTTTTGCGCGCCGCCATCGTCGCCGTCTCCGGCCGGCCGCAGTACATTCGATGGCTTCCCCGCGTGCTTGCGGAGCGGCCCGATGAACCACGTGTTGCCGCGGCGGCCGCCGCTTACCTGCGCGCTGTAAAGGGCGAGTTTTCGATCCCTTCCTTCCAGACCTTTGTCCGCGCCATGCAGGCCCACGAGCCCCTCACCGTCGATGAACTGTGGGCTTTCCCCACATTTCTGAATTTCGCCCTCCTCGAATCCTTGCTCGAGGAGGCCCGCACCCTGCGGCGCGCGCCCGAGTCGGCCGCGGTTCAGGTATTCACCTGCCGCTTCAAGAGCCTTCGCTCGATCGGCAATGCCGATTGGGTTTCTTTCATTGAGCCGCTCATCTGCTTCGATGCCCTGTTGAGCCAGGATCCGGCCAATGCCTATCAACGCATGGACTTCGAGAGCCGCGAGATGTACCGCAAGCGCATCGCCTTCATCGCCCGGCGCTCCGATTGCACCGAAACGCAGGTCGCCCAAACCGCGCTCGATCTTGCGCGCCTCGCTAGCGAGCACCCCCATGACAACCCGCGCATGCAGGTTCGCCAGGTCCATGTTGGTTACTACCTGGTGGACAAGGGATTTTCACAGCTTGCATTTCGAGTCGGCTTCCACCCTCCCGTCGCCTGGAGGGTGCGCCATTTCATCCTGGATCGCGGGGACGACTTCTACTTCACCGCCATTCAGCTTTTCACCATTTTTGCCATTGCCGCTGCGCTCTTTCCGGTTCTGCCCCGCATCGCCAGCCTTACCTCACTGGCCATTGCGATCGTCGCACTCGTGCTTCCCGCCACTCAGATCGCGGTTGATCTCACCAACAACCTGGTGACGTCCCTCTTCGATCCCAACCCCCTGCCAAAACTCGACTTCAGCGATGAGATTCCCTTGGAGTGTACAACCCTCGTGGCGGTGCCTTGCCTGCTTTTGAACGAAAAGCAGGTACGCGAATTAGTCAAGGATCTCGAAGTCCGCTATCTCGCCAACCGCGACCCGAACCTCCATTTTGCCCTTCTCACCGATCTGCCGGACTCGGTGAGCAATCCACGCGAAAACGATACACATCCGCTGGTGGAGCTAGCAATTCACCTCATCGGCGAACTCAATGCCAAATATGGGCCCCACCAGTGCGGCAGCTTCATGCTGCTTCATCGGCATCGCATCTTCAATACCCGCCAAGGTGTTTGGATGGGGTGGGAGCGCAAGCGCGGGAAGCTCCTCGATCTCAACGGCCTCCTCACCGGCGAGCGGGATGCCTTCCCGGTCAAAGCCGGGGGGACCGATGCATTGCGTCAGGTTCGCTATATCATCACTCTCGATGCGGATACACAGCTTCCGCTCGGTGCTGCGGCGCGGCTGGTGGGAGCGATTGCGCATCCGTTGAACCAGGCCATCATCGATCCAAAATCGCGCATTGTTACCGAAGGGTACGGAATTCTGCAGCCGCGCATAAGCATTGCCGTCCGATCGACTTTGCGCTCGCGCTTGGCTGCAATCTACTCTGGCCGCAGCGGACTCGATATCTACACGCGCGCCATTTCCGATGCCTATCAGGATCTTTTCGGCGAAGGCATTTTCACAGGTAAAGGCATCTATGAAGTAGAGATCCTTCATACCGTCCTCAATCACAGGTTTCCACGCAACTCTCTGCTCAGCCACGACCTTATCGAGGGCGCCTATGCGCGCGCCGGCCTGGCCTCTGACATCGAGCTGGTCGATGACTATCCCGCACACTACTGCGCCTACATGCATCGCCAGCATCGCTGGATGCGCGGCGATTGGCAAATTGCGCCGTGGATATTCGCTCGTGTCCGGGATGAGTTCGGCCAAAAGATCGCAAATTCCATCTCCCCAATCTCGCGCTGGAAGATCTTCGACAACATGCGGCGATCGCTTGTCGATCCCTTCCTGCTCATCCTATTTGTCGCGGGCTGGCTCGGTCTCCCCGGTGGGCCGCTCTACTGGACCATTGTCCCACTTCTTCTGCTGATCTTTCCCCTGCTCGCGCAACTGGGTTTCGGCCTGGTGCGCGCGCTTTTCAGCAACCAGAGGGGCCGCTCAGCCGAGGCACTCGCCGCCTTCTGGCAGGCGGCACTGATTACGCTTCTCCATCTGGTCTTCCTCGTTCACCAGATGCTTTTTGCCTTCGATGCCGTCCTGCGCTCCCTCATACGCTGGTTTATCACCGGAGAGCGGCTGCTCGAATGGGAGACCGCCGCACAGGCTGAGCTCAACTCCGGCCGCCGCAGCGAAATCGACCGCTACCTGGTAGCTGCACCATTGATGACCGTGTGTCTGGCCTTGCTCATCTGGTTTTGCGCAGCGCACAGAACGGCGATCTTCTGCGCCGCTCCTATCCTTCTCTTATGGGCCGTCGCCAGTCCTGTGATCGGATGGCTTAACCGCCCACCAGGGGAGCGGTCGCGCCTCCGTCCCGCCGATCAGGAATTTCTGCGCCTGCAAGCTCTCCGTATTTGGCGCTATTTTTACGAATTTGGCGGAGAGCGTCACAACCACCTCATCCCGGATAACGTAGAGGAAGAGGGACTTTACGAAGCTGCGCGCATCTCACCCACCAACGCCGGCTTATTGTTGAACGCCCGCCAGGCCGCCTGCGAGCTTGGATTCCTGACCGTGCCCGAGTTCGCCGCCATCAATAGCCGCACTCTTGCCGCCATCAAAAAGCTCGAGAAGTTTCGTGGGCACCTGTACAACTGGTACGACACACAAACTCTTCGCCCCTTGAACTCTGCCTCATTCATTTCCACGGTCGACAGCGGCAACATGGTCGCTTCCCTCTATACGCTTCATGCGGGCGTCAAGCACCTCGTCCAACGACCCTTGCTGCGTTTTCAGCTCCTTGCCAGCATACGCGTCTACTGGAAACTGATGCAGAGCGAGAAGGGCTTGCCCGCGTCGATTCGACGCTTTCGCCTGCCCAGCTCCAGTGCCGACGCCTCGACCTGGATCGCCTGGCTTCCTTCTGCCCGGACTGCCCTCTCCGAGGCGGCTGCCTTCCAATCCGGCGAAGCCGGCTGCAGGTGGTGGCTTGCAGAAACCCTGCACCGTGTGGAGGCCATCCTTACCTTGGTTGATGACTACCTTCCCTGGATACTGCCCGAATACGAACCCCTGCACGCATTGTCTCCACATAATCTTCTGAAAGAGCCGACGGCACTCTCCGTTGACGACGCTCTTTTGTTTGCTGAAGCCCTGCAGGCGTGGCTGGCGAACAGCCTTGAGACGATCGCCGGGCAGCCAGCGACCGCGAATCTTGCTGAACGCCTTCGCAAGAAGCTGACCGTGGCCATAGGTAATCTGCAGGCGCTGGCGTCCAGTCTGCGCGCCATGGGGCAGGAGGCCGAAAGTCTCGCGGAAGGAACGGACTTCTCGTTCCTCGTCGATCCCACGCGCCGCATCCTTTCCATCGGCTATGATGTGTGCACGCACAGCCTGCACGACTCCTGCTACGACATGATGGCGACCGAGGCGCGCATCGCCACCTTCTTCGCCATCGCCCGGGGCGAGCTTTCACAGCAAAGCTGGCGTAAACTTTCACGCGAACATGCGCACTTATACGGACGATTCCTGCTTCTTTCCTGGTCGGGAACGATGTTCGAGTATCTGATGCCGTCGTTATGGATCCGCAGTTATCCCGAAACTTTGATGGCTCGAACGCTGGATACCTGCGTGTATGTGCAAAAGAAATTTGCCCACGCGCTCAAACTTCCCTGGGGCATCTCGGAGTCAGGCAACTCGGTCAAGGATGAAGACGGACACTACCAATACCAGGCCTACGGCATTCCCCGCACCGCTCTTTCGGTCGACGCGGTGGCGGGGCCAGTCATCTCTCCTTATTCCACTTTTCTCGCTTTTGAGACAGATCCGTCTGGAGCGCTCGACAATCTCCGCCGCATGGCCTCCTCCGGATGGATTGGCGCCTATGGCTTTTACGAAGCGGCCGACTACACAGGCTCGCCGCGCAAGCCCGTCCTAGTCCGGGAATGGATGGCGCACCACCAGGGTATGTCGCTGCTCGCCATCTTGAATGTGCTTCACGAAAATGTGGTGCAGCGATGGTTTCACGAAAACGCCGCTGTGCAAGCTGCTGAAAGGCTCCTGAATGAAGTGCCTGTCAGCAAAGCTGTTCTCCGATCGCGGCGCTATGAGCTGGCTCCCATTCGAGTGAAACAGTAAAGCGAATGGGAAATTCGCCGCTTGACACGATGGCCCAGGTACAGCCGGAAGCTCCGTGCCGTCATGCGCCTTCCGAGTTGTACGGTTGGAATCCTGCCAGAGCCATACCGCGCCGCGCCTCGGGGTTCTTCATGAATGTGTTCCACACAAAGCCGGTGCGCAGGTTTTCGGCCATCAGCATCGTAATCCCCAGATCAATGCCGATCACATCCGTGTCGTACCATCCGGTGAGCGGATTAAACGCATCCACGAAGCCATACCGGCACCAGGCCTGCGGAAAGCGATCGCGAATGGTTCTGAGGACGCGCAACGTTGTCGCCGGCCGGAAGGACAGCGAACCGCCCGCCGCGCAGGGCACAATGGTGCCATCGATGGGCCCCGTCGCCGGAGGTCCGCCCCACACCACGTAGCCATGCGCGGAGTCCGACGCCGTAATGCCCCACAGCGCATCGCTGTAATCAGAGAACTGCGGATGCAAAGAGACACAAAAGCGGCGATGCACTTCGGTCGCCACCGCCGAATTCAGAAAATAGTCTGCGTAGAGGTCTCGCTTGTGGCGGAAATCGAACCATGCCTGCGAATACTGATACACGAACAGCGGCGCAAAGGATCCAATGTAGCGCATCCCATCGTATTCAAAGATGGGGCGCTTCCACGCCTTCCACGTATCTTGGGCGAGCGGATGCGACCATGATGCCATGCCCAGCAGATAGATCATCATCAGCTCGCTGTAAGAACCCCAGCGCGACGGGATAAAACCAAACTCGGGCGTCCAGCCCTGCGACACGAGGCTAGTGTCCTCTGAAAGCCAGGGCCAGTCCACGCGATCGAAGATGGCATGCGCCAGTTCGTCGATGTCCCGGTCCTTAAAGTGCTGCCGGCAGGTAAGCACCCCACACAGCAGAATCGCCGTATCTACAGACGAAACCTCCGAGTCCCACATCCTCTCGCCGGTATTGACATTTGCGAAGTGGTAGAAGAAGCCGTGCTGGGCGGGGAGCTTGTGCCAGAGGAAGGAAAGCGTCCGCAGCACCCGCAAGCGCGCCTCCGCATGGGGAATGAATCCGCGGTGATCGCCGATGCAGATCGCCGTGAGCCCAAAACCGGTGGACGCAATGCTGGCGGCCAGGGTATCGTCCTTGGCGCGGACATTACAGCGGTCTTTGATCAAGCCTACATGCGGATTTGCCTGCTCCCAGAAAAACTGAAAACTCGCTCGTTCCAGATCGTCTAGCAGCTTTTCGTCCTGCGGAGAAAGCGTCGCGGTCAAATCGGCGTAGCTGAGTCGCACTGATCCCCACAGCTCTTCGTAATATTTGTCCCCAGGTGCGCTCGCTCCGGCAATCGCGGCTGCGCGCGCCAGGGGAAGCCCAAGGGAAAGACATGAAAGCTGGCGCAGCAGATTGCGCCGCGACCTCGTTCGTTCCAGATGGTTCAAGATCGAAGACCTCTCAAGCTCGTGCCTGAGCCTGCAGGGCGCCTTGCGAGGCATAATTCGAGTGTAGATAGCTTGAAAACGGGCATCGCTAGACCCTGCATAAATAGAATAAGACGCGGAATCCCTTGCGCAGGTTAGTCGGCTGCGAATGGCGAAACTGCCGGAATCCGTGTCCAATGGACGGGAGGTAGAAGAAAACCATGACCCGGAAAGGTCCTGCCGTTGGGATTGCTGTTGGCGCCAGCGCCCTGGCCACGGTTTTGCTGATCTTTGGCCTACATCATTGGAAGCCGCGCTGGTCAACCATCCAGGGCGCAGTGATCCGCAGCAATTCCGACGTGCGCAAACAGCAACCCATTGCCGGCGTCGAGATCACGGCACGTTACCGTAAATCGAGTCAGCGCACAAGATCGGCCCCCTCGGGATACTTCCGCATCGTCATCCCCCGTACGGTTTTGCCTGGGCAGACGGTCATGCTCAGCTTCGAGCACCCCGGCTACAAGGACCTCGAATTACCGGTGGTCATCCGCTTTCGGTCCTCCCTGCAGCAGCTGATTGTCGCCCCCATGCAACCGCTGGCCGTCGAGACCGCCAAAACCGCAGCAAGTCCGTCGATTGCGCCCACGCTCGTATCCAACGTCCGCGTAAGATTCACGGTGAACGCCGAAAACCGGATGGATGTCGGAAGCGTGGCCAAGACATTCGTGGTCGAGAACATAGGGAACCGTCCTTGTCCTCATCGGGGGCCCTGTTCTCCAGACGGATATTGGAAGGCCTCTACCGGCTCCATCCGGCTCGACGCCGGCCCCGGCAATGAATTTCGCGACGCGAGAGCCTCGTGCATCGCGGGGCCGTGTCCCTTCACCAAAATCAATTCGAGGGACTTCGCGCACGGAGGCCGGATTATCACCGCCTCGGCGCTCGCCTGGTCCGCCCCGGCTATGTTCCTGGTCCAAGCCGAGGTGTTTCACACTACCGTGTCATCGGAAGTACGCGAATCCTATCCCGTGATCTTTGGCCGGGGGATGAATTTCACTGTGCCGCCCAGAGCTGAAGGCACAAGCCTGGTGGCAGATCTGGGGGGCGTGGAGATCGTCTTTCCGCTCGGCCCCGATCTCAATCTGAGCTGGACAACCTGTTCGGTCCGCGAGACGAACCACACCCCCAACTCCGTCTATCAATGCGAGCTTAAGCCAGGCTATCGATTTTGATCGACTCTGGTTGCCTTAAGGAGATGTTTCTTGAAGACCATGCTGATCCCGCTAATCTGAATTGGCGCGCTGCGAGGAGAAAGAGATTCACCGGCCTGGTCAAGCGTCATCGCCTTTATGGCCGCGCCGCAGATACCCGTAGACTGTTTTAGGAGAGAGACTATGCCTCGTTTTTCTTTTGCTCTCGTGATCGCGGCTGCATATGCATTCTCCGCCCCTTATGGGCGCTCACAGCAATCCGCGTCGCCGCAATCCACCCCTCCGGAAGTGATTGTGGTCGACACGCAGGCCGCGGGAACTCCATTTCCACACTTTTGGGAAGAGATGTTCGGCTCGGGCCGCGCCCATCTTGCGATGCGCGCCAATTATCAGCGCGACCTGCGCATGGTAAAGAAGATCACCGCCTTGCACTACGTGCGATTCCACGCCATTCTCGACGACGAGAACAGCGTCTACAGCAAAGATGATCAGGGAAATCCGGTCTATAACTGGTCCTATGTTGATCAAATCTACGACGCCCTGCTAAAGAACGGTGTGCGTCCTTACGTTGAAATCAGTTTCATGCCCAAGGCGCTTGCCGCCCGCCCCGACTACCAGGGGTTCTGGTACCACCCCATCGTCTCTCCACCCGCCAGCTATGCCCAATGGGATAACTTGATCACGGCCTTCGCACAGCACCTTGTGGATCGCTATGGCATCAACGAGGCGGCGAAGTGGTACTTCGAAGTATGGAACGAGCCCAACCTAGATTTCTGGGCGGGCAAGCCGAAGGAACAAACTTATTTCGAGCTGTACGATCACACGGCGCGTGCGCTCAAGGCAGTCAGCCCGCGGCTGCGCGTTGGTGGCCCCGCCACTGCGCAAGCCGCTTGGGTCGGCGATTTCATTGCCCACGCTACCAGGAACCACGTCCCGCTCGACTTCGTGTCCACGCACGCTTATGGCAATGACAGTGCCGAAAACATCTTCCACGACCATCGCGTCATCGCGCCGCATCAGATGGTTTGCGCCGCCGTCAAGAAGGTGCATGAGGAGATTCTCCACTCCGCCCGTCCGCACATTCCCCTTATCTGGAGCGAATTCAACGCCACCTACAGCAACCAGCAATCCATCACCGACTCGATCTACATGGGACCGTGGCTGGCGGATACCATCAGCCAGTGTGACGGAATGACGACGATGATGTCTTACTGGACCTTTTCGGATGTCTTCGAGGAGCAGGGCGTCGTCAAGACCCCGTTCTACGGCGGCTACGGCATCGTTGCTGAACATAACATTCCCAAGCCGGCCTTCGACGCATTCATGCTGCTGCACAAGCTCGGGGATGTGCGCCTGCCCGCTCCGGTAAACGAAGCGCTTGTTACGCGCCGTGCCGACGGCACGTTGGTGATTGCTGTTTGGAACCTCGTCGAGCCCGACGCGGCCGGCTCAGCCAAAACCGTCACCTTGGAACTGAAGGGCGTGCGCGAGGGCGCTTACGCTGAGATTCGCCGGGTCGATGCCACCCATGGCAATACGCTCGCCGCCTGGAAGGCGATGGGAAGCCCGAAGTATCCCACCGGGCAGCAGGTTGACGCGCTGCGCCACGCAGCGGAAGTCAGACCGCCGCAAGATTTGCCTGTGCGGGATCAGCGCTTGACTCTGTCGCTGCCTCCCATGGGCCTGGCGGTAATAGAAGTTCACTGATGCGCGGGAGCTTCGTGAGAGGCATCTCCCAGGTATCCAGGAACGAGGCACCCGCCATCGGCCGGCGAACGGGATTCAGCCTTTCCACTTACAGCAATGCTTGAACTTGCGGCCGCTGCCGCAGGGACAGGGATCATTGCGGCCGGCCTTGCTCATGGCTGCTTGAGCGTCCATATTTGCTGCCCAGCGCATCACATTCGCCGGTGCGCGTTTGGACGCCAGCTCCGCCGCCATGAAGCGCATGTAGGGATCCACGTGGCGGAAGAACATCTTGTAGCCGGCGCACAGATAGTTAAGGCCGGGCTCGCCATCCGGCGTGGTCAGGAAGCGGTGCTTCGGACACTCGCCGTTGCAGGCGAAGCGCACGTCGCACTCGCGACAGTAGCGCGGCAGGGTCGATTCTTTGTCTTCTCCGAAGCGGCGCTGCTGCGCGGAATCCACCAGAGACTCGAGCGGCGATTCCAGGATATTGCCCAGCCGGTTCTGCGGGTATACGAAGTGATCGCAGGAGTAAACGTCTCCGCAGTGCTCGATGGCCAGAGCGGCGCCGCACTGCCGCCGGAATACGCATAAGCTCGCCTCCATTCCCGACCACATCTCCAGGCTCACGTCGAAGATCTGGATGAAGTACCGGCCGACGTCCCGGCGCACCCATTCGTCGAACATGGCACAGAGAAAGCTACCAAACTGCCGCGGCTCGACCGACCACGGCGCCACCTTTGCTGTTCCCGAAAAATCAGGCGGGATCAGTTGCAGACCATCTGAAGCGGCCTGATGAGCGATGCGCTCCACAATTGGGATGAACTGCATGACGCCGCTACCGTGCTCTTTGAGAAACCGGTAAACCTCAAGCGGGTGATCGGCATTGCCGCGATGCACCGTCGTTAACGTATTGAACTCCACGCCATGGCGCTTCAGCGTCTCCACGCCTCGCATCACCTTGTTGAAGGTGGGCTGGCCGCCCTTATCGACCCGGTAGCGATCGTGCAATTCACGCGGACCGTCAACCGAAATCCCAATCAAGAAGTCGTTCTCTCTGAGAAGCTCCGCCCAGGCGTCGTTCAGCAGAACACCGTTGGTCTGAAGGGCGTTGGCGATGCGCTTGCCGTTGGCGTACTTCTTCTGGATCTCAACCAGCTTGCGGAAATAATCCACGCCCAGCAGCGTGGGCTCGCCGCCCTGCCAGGCAAAATGCACAACCGGAGTGTCGTGGGCTTCGATGTACTGCCGGATGTAGATCTCCAGCACATCGTCGCGCATGGCCCACTTGTCCACCTGCGGATAAAGAACAGTCTTCTCA
>JAKABE010000036.1 GCA_021801945.1 Acidobacteriota bacterium | reverse complement strand
CGCGAAACTGGATCTCGCCCATGTGGCTCACGTCGAACAGACCCACGCCCGTACGCACTGCCATGTGTTCGGCGATCAATCCGCCGCCGGAACCGGGGTATTCGACGGGCATATCCCACCCGCCGAAGTCCACCATCTTGGCTTTCAAGGCGCGGTGCGTGGCGTTGAGGGCGGTCTTCTTCAGCGGGGACGCGGCAGCGGTGCTCATGCGGATTCCTTTCGACGAATCGGCTGTTTCTTGCTTACGATAGGGATTCAGCGCCGTTGGGGTCAAACGCCGATGCCCGGCTTTGGTATCCATGGGCCGGATATCAGGAAAGAGAAAGCATGATGAACCATCTTCGCGGACTTGTGTTGCTGGCGGCAGGGTGCCTCGCGCTTTACGAGGCTTGGAGAATTCGTAGCAGCGAGCGCGCCTTGTGGGCCTTGGGATTGGGCCTCGTGGCCATCGGTGTAGGCGTGTGGCGAATCACCCGCAAACCGGACCCGCCGCGGCTGCAAGCCGGAAGGCCCGAGAAGCCGGATGAAGACCGCGGAACGAGGACGCCGTAGGGACATGGCCAGCATCTGCAAGCGCGTGGTAATTGCGCAGTCGCTCTAGGCCGCCGGAGCGGCTCTGTGTCTCATTAGAACGTGGGTGAGCATAGCGGCCATCGTGCTCGTGCAATTGAATTACGCCTTGGCGCCACGGCTGGACCGCCACAGATGCCGCTAAGCGCGCCAAGAGAAGATCAGCCCTTGCGGCTTGGCCACCTACTTCCTCCACGCCCTCCAGAAGGAAGTAAGGCCCAGATAGAGAAAGAGCAGTAGGACTACCGCCGAACCCCAAAATTGACCGTGGTCGGGGCCGTGAGCCCAACTGGCTCTGTGCATCCATAGCGCCCGCACAAAGACCAGCGCAAACAGCAAGAAGAAGACTCCGGCCACCTCGAGCCAGATGATGCCGCCCACGCGGCCAAAAGGGCGCAAGAATCGGCCGATCCCGCGCACCACCCCGCCGCCCGCTTGCCCGGCTCTTTGTCCGGCGGTCCGGCTCGCCCCGGCGTTGCTGACAACTCGCTGATTTCCTGGCGCTTGACTCACCGGCTGCGCAGGCCCCGCCACGCATTGTCCGGCCACGCGCCCCGCTATGCGCAAGCCGATGCCCAGAGTGCGCCCGATCTTTTCAGGCTTCATCCCGCTTATGATGGTAGCAGCGATGGATTGCGCATTGCTCCTTCTCACCGGCATGGCTCTGCGATTTGCACTCCGGCGGCGGTGGAAGTAATGTAAAGGGATTGCAGGCCGCTGTCCGCGCCCTCTTTTCGCGCTGGCCGCCGCTCCTGGAGGAAGCTGTGACATCCCGTCTGCGTGAACTCATTCAGCAACTGGGCGAAGCCATCCACGAGTCGGTGATCGAAAGCGAACAGATCGCCGGAGTGGTACAGGACATCCGCAAGTACGGCTTCGACGTTCTGCTCATGCTCGAGGCCACCATCGGACTGAACGAAGTCGCGGCTAAGGGGAACGCAGACTCCGAAGAGGGAACGGAAAACGGCGCCGCAAGCGGAACCTTCACCCAGAACGATTTGCATTTTTTGCACTCGCTGCGTATCTCGGTTGAGGGCGAGAAAGATGATGGCGCCGACACGACCAAAGACGGCAAGTAGTCGCTCCCATCGTTAATCCCGCTGCCATCGCTAATCCATTGAGGCAATCCTGGAAAGCTTCAGCGCCCCCGCCGCCTGTCGATCCTTGCAGCGCAGGGCTAGCCTCTCATTTCATTGCCTTTGAAATCTGCATGGACGGGATCAAACGCTCTGCTCCGGCCTCCTGGGCGCGGCAAGGAAAGAGCCAAGAACCCCCAAGCGATCCTTCAGCATCCAACTCTTGTAGGGTGATTTTGCCAAACCGCACTCTGCCGCGAATCGGTAGTCCCAGCACCTCTCCAAGACCACATGCACACGGTTGGGGCCAAGGTGCGTATCTTTCTCTGTTGAGCGCAAATAAAGTGTGCTGGGAATTGGCATCTATCATCTTCGGGGGAAAAGGTCCCAAGACAAGCTATCGCCCGATGGGCTGCCAATTGGGTTTCTGTTTCGTGCGTGCTTGCATGTTGCAGTCAGCTTCGCCGAGACGGGTGGCTCACTGTAAGCTGCAAGTTGTGAATTAATCTGCAAGTTTTGAATTTAGTTTTAGCGGTCGGCTCTCGGCTCGTTCTTGCCGGCCTGGAGGTAAACCCTTAGATGGCGACAATTCAAATGAGAGTAAGGCCCGAGGATCTTTCCCAGGTCCCCAAAGGCCAAGAGCGAATCCCCGAACCCGTGATTTTGGTAATCTTCGGCGCTTCCGGCGATCTGACCCGGCGCAAGCTGCTCCCTGCGCTGTTTCATCTACGGCAGGCCAACCTGCTGCCGGATCGTTTTGCGATTGTGGGCGTGGCGCGGCGGCCCTTGGGAGAGGTCTTCGCCCAGGATATGCGCGCCGGAATCGTCGAGTTCGGCGGGGCTGATCCGAACGATGACAAACTGGACGAGTTTGTCAGCCACATCGGTTACTTCCAGTTAAACTTCGACGATCCGGCGGCCTATGCCGGGCTCAAGGCAGAGCTGGATCGCATCGACAAAGAGCAAGGTATCGGAGGCAATCGGCTCTTTTACCTCGCCACGGCCTCGGAGTTTTTTGCCGGAATCGTGGAGAGTCTGGGCGCTCAAGGCATGGCGCAGACAGAGCACGGCGTGGCAGAGGTCTTGATTGAGAAACCGTTCGGCCACGACCTGGATTCGGCGCGCGAGCTGGACCGGCGCGTAAATGCCGTCTTTCCTGAGAGCCAGGTCTACCGCATTGACCATTACCTGGGCAAAGAGACCGTCCAGAATTTGCTGGTCTTCCGCTTCGCCAACGGCATCTTTGAGCCGGTGTGGAACCGCAACTACATCGACCATGTGCAGATCACCGTGGCCGAAACGCTGGGCATCGAGGGCCGCGGTCCGTTCTATGAAAAGGCCGGCGCGCTGCGCGACGTGATGCAGAACCACATGATGGAATTGCTGGCGATGATGTGCCTGGAGCCGCCCTCGAGTTTTGAGGCCGACAGCCTACGCAGAGAGAAGCACAAAGTATGGCGCGCGATTCATCCCATACCGGTTCAGAATGCAGTCTGCGGACAATATGGACCGGGCATTATGGCCGGCCAGCACGTGGTGGGTTATCGTGATGAGGAGCGCGTCGATCCCCTGTCCACCGCGGAGACCTTCGCAGCTTTGCGCCTGGAGATCGAGAATTGGCGGTGGGCTGGTGTTCCGTTTTATCTCCGCACCGGCAAGCGGCTCAAGAAACGGGCCACGGAGATCAGCATTCAGTTCAAGCAGCCACCGCTGCTGATCTTCAACCGTATGGGCGGGGGTGGCCCTTGTCAGGACATTCTGCCCAACCTGCTCACCATCCGCATCCAGCCCGACGAGGGGATCGCGCTGCGCTTTGGGGCCAAGGTGCCCACCTCGCCAGCCATGGCCGTCTGCCCGGTGACCATGGATTTCGATTACGAGACAGCCTTTGGCAAATCCAGCGCCAACGGATACGAACGGCTGCTTCTGGATGCCATGCTAGGCGACCAAACCTTGTTTTTGCACCGCGACGGCGTGGAGATTACCTGGAGCCTCTTTATGCCCATCCTCGATGCGTGGGCGGAGCTAGGCACCGATCTTTTTCCCAACTACTTTGCCGGCTCCTGGGGACCGGACTCGGCCGACCGCCTGCTGGAGCGGGATGGCCGCGCCTGGCGCAACGAACTGGGCCGGTAGCCCACGAGGCCAAAATACAGTGTGGGCCGGAGCTCCTGCCTGGAGCTCCGGCCCGTTGTGTTTCTTGAATGCCTGAACCCTTTACTGGCAACCCTTGAAGGCCAGGTTCAAGCCCGTTACGTTATACGGACCTGCGCCCGTCAACGCCGTCGCCGAGGTCTTCACCTCCGACGGGCTGCAGTCCGGCGTTCCGCCCGAGCCGGGGACCATTGCCAATCCATCGACGATGTAACTGGCCAGGTTGGCGTTTGCCGTGAATGTGACACCGCTGGAGGCCCAGGCGCCAACGCTTGCGCCGCCCGAGGCTTCCATCATGGTGTAATTCGCGCAGTACGTGCCGTTGGGGCAGGTAACGGTGCCGGTGGAAGCAGCCGTCTCCACGGACAGCGTAGACGCGCTCTGCGTGGAAGTTGGCGCCAGAGGAATGGTATAGGTGTTGGAATTGATCGTCTCCAGCGCACTCAACTCCGCATCCGCCACCGTACCGGTCATGGAGCTATTCTGCGCCGTGACCTGACCGCTCAGATTCACCGCGCTTGTGGCAGTCACCGTGGGCAGGTTCAGTTTCACGGTACCCACGGTATCGCCCACGCTCACGCCGGTTACGATATCGGGCTGGTAAAGCACGCCGTCTTTGCGGGTTGCCACGATGACCACGTCATAGGTTCCCGCGGGCAGCGGGCAGAAAACGAAACTGCCATTGGAGCCGGCCAGCGCGGACATTTGGATGCGGTCCACCCCCGTGGAATCCTTTTGCTCCACAGCCACCAATACCGTGCCGTCGATGGGGTTGCCGGTGGAAGCGTCAAGCACCGTGCCATTAATCGAAGTCGAAGTGGTGCTGACTTCACCCGCATGCAGAACCGGTTTCAGCCGATATTGCCCGTTGCCCTCCACGACGAGCGATGAGCAGGTGTTGAAATTGATGTCCAGGTCCGAGGTCTTGCCCGCCGACACCGTGAATCCTCCTGAATCAATCTGTCCCGCGGGAATCTTGATTCCGGTCTGCGCTTCGCTGGAGAGTTGTATGGGGTGCACGCTGCTATTCGAGGCCAGCACGACACAGTTATTCGCGCTGCCGCACATATTACCCGATACGCTGGTCGCGGTGTTGCTGGCCAGGATCAGCCGAATCTGCTGGTACGTGCCGGCCTGGAGCTGCAGGTTGTCTCCCAGCGTCGCCAGGAAGCAATGATTGTTGGCCTGGCCCAGGAGATCCACTTGCATCGGGGATTTGGAGAGATTGGGGGTCAAATCCACCCAGCCGCTGTCGCTTGAATTAGCCGATGCGCTCATGTTGGCCTTGACATCGGTGATCGTGACGTACACGTGGGAATAAGGTCCGTTGGGAGCTTGGCAGGTTGCGGGGTCGCTCAATGTCGTCGTGACGGTACCCATGCCTGAAGCAGAGGTCGAGGTTGACCCGTTGCTGCATGCGACTATGACAACGGCAGCTACTAGTAGGCAACTGAGAACAAGAAACAGTTGCCAGACGCCTTGGTGGGAAGCTTTTCCAGGGTTTTTGCGCATAGTGGTCCTCCGGTGCGATTTGTGAACGAGGAAAGTCAAACCAAGGCGAACCTGTCCGCTTAGAACCGGACATTCGTGTGCGAGTTGTCTCGATCGGGAATTATACAAATGGCGGGGACTGGCGAGTAGTGCAACTTATTGTGGGATTGCTGCATACCCAATTTACGATGATAACAACTCATAACTTCAATGATACCATATGGTTGATTCTGTCTTAGAAAAAGTAGCGTGTGTAGCTACCTGCGTGCCTCCATCGCCAGGGACTCGTCAGGCAGTTGGCGCCGAGGAGGTGAGTCCCTGCTATAGCGCATAACCCCAGGGAACAGCTGCCCCGAAGCTTTCTGTGTGCAGGCGCGTTTCAGCCGGCCCGCCCGTTGGCAGACCTCTGTTTCGTGCCCTCGTCCATGGCCTGGTTCGCCAACCGGTCAGCCTCAGCATTCCCGCCGCGCAAGGTATGGTTCATCTCGAAGCGGTCGAGGAGGGCCGTGCGCCGTTGAGCCTCTTCCCACAGCGGCCGCAAACCGGGATTCTTCACCTTGTAGCGGCCCTGCATCTGCCTGACCATGAGCTCCGAGTCGGAAACCACTCGCAGACGCTTCACCCCATGCGCCAGTGCCCAATCCAGCACTGCCAGCAGCCCACGGTATTCGGCGTGGTTGTTGGTCTGGCGGCCCAGATACTCGCTCAGCCGCGCCGCCACGCGCCCCTCGGCATCCTCGATCACCGCACCGTAGCCCGCGGGTCCGGGATTGCCGCGTGACCCACCGTCGCAGTGGGCGGTAAACCAATCTCCAGCCGCCCCGGCGGGCGGCAATCCTCGAAACAAATCTTCGTTCATCGCTTTCTAGTCTACCGGGGGCCGGCCAGGACCCGGCGGATTCGCCGTGCTGGATAATGTGGGATGGGATTACCAAAGCGGATGCTGCACGTCTATCAAGGTACGCACATTATCTATCCTCCGGAATGGAGATTCGATGGCGGCAGATGCAGTGAGTTCTCCCATTTTCCCGGTTCCGGGTAGCGCGTCTTTCGCATGGCCAGACGCGCGGAGGGTACAATCCTCAGCAGGTATGGCTGCGACGAGGGCGATGGGTGGAGCGAATCGGGATGGAGCCAGCCGCGGGCAAGAGCGCCTGAAGGCGCGGGCGGCGGAAGCGGACTTAATCCGCGAGGCGCAGGCCGGCTCACGCGCGGCTTTTGACGCCCTGGTGCGCCAATATGAGCACCAGGTCCTGCGCTTAGCTCTCCACCTGACCGGCTCCGAACACGATGCCGAAGATATCTACCAGGAAGCCTTTCTGAAAGCCTTTCGCTATATCGGAAACTTCCGCTTCGAGTGCTCGTTTTACACCTGGATCTATCGCATTGTCACCAACCTTTGCCTGGACCAGTTGCGGCGCCGTAAGACCCGCCGAGAGGACCACGCGGTGGTCGTGGACCACTCTGGAGATGAGATCGACCTGTTGGCGACTGTCTCCGACAACCGCTCGTTTTCAAACCCCGCCCGCGAGCTGGACCGCAAGCTCCTGGGCGCCAAAATCCAGGCGGCGCTGGAAAAGCTCACTCCCCGCGAAAGGATGGTCTTCGAACTGAAGCACTACCAGGGACTGCGCCTGCGCACCATCGGCGAGATGTTGAACACCACGGAAGAGACCGCCAAAAACACACTCTTCCGGGCTACCAAGAAGTTACGGGCGCAATTGGCGGACTTGCGCTAAGGAAAGATCGTTTGTCCGGCCGGAGATTTTTGGGCCGTATGGTTTTCGAAGGGTTCTTCGCACTTGGCAGTATTGGATTTTTAATGTTGCACTGATCTTTGATTTCTTGAGGCTGTAGGACGTGAATATGAATTGCGAACTTGCACACGAATGGATCGTAGCGCTGGCTTATGAAGAGATGTCCAGCGAAAAAGAGCAGGAGCTGGAGCTGCATTTGGCTGCATGCTCCGGGTGCCGGAAGGAACGCGAACAGGTGCTCACCCTAAAGGCAATGGTGGATGCGCACCCGGCGCTGGAGCCGGAACCGAACCTGGTGGCGAGGGCCCGATTGCGCTTGGACGAGGCACTGGACGCGCTGCCACCTAGAACCTGGCACGAACGGCTGGGCCTGCGCATGAGGAAGGGCTTCGCAGGCTTGCTAGCTTCGCCGGCCGCGGCACTGCTGCTGGTGGTGGCTGGGGCCGGAGCGGGGACCTTGGCCGGTTACAGGTTGGCGCAGCATCGAGCTGTGCGCGCAGCCGAATCCGTGCCTGCCGCCGCCATCGTCAAAACCGAACCGCAATCGGAGCTGGCTGACGTATCCAGCGTTTCGCGCATCGACTGCCAGCCCGGCAGCAAAATCGTGAATGTGAGTTACAGCCAGGTGGTGCACCGGCAGATCGAGGGGCCGCTGAATGACCCGTCCATCCGGCAGTTGCTGATGCTGGCTGCGCAAGATTCGCCATCCGCGCGCGTGCGTGGCGATTCGGTAGCGCTGATGGCCGCCGAGTGCCGCGCCAGCGACAGTTGCCAACCCTCGGGGATTCTCGATGCGCTCATGGTTGCCTTGCGCTACGACAAGGACGCTCAGGTCCGCGAGCAGGCCCTCAATGGCCTCGAGCCTTACGTGGCTCAGGATATGCGCGTACGCGATGTGGTTCTTGAGGCCCTTCTGAACGACCCCGATCCGGCAATCCGTTCCGACGCCATCAATTTGTTGGCGCCGGTCGAGGCCGATACCAGCGTGCGCCAGGTTCTCTATTCGGTCTCGACTTCGGACGTCAATCCCCAAATCAGGGACGTTTCCCGGGAGATGTTAAGCCAGGTACCACAGATTCAATAGCAGGAAAACTGTTTGCTTTTCCGGGAACCGCGCCGTCTGACAAGAATGCGGGCCGAAGCAAGAGCAAGTGCTGGAGAAGAACAGATGCAATACTTTTTGAGGCCGTACACGAATCTTCAGTTGGATGGAGGCTTCCGTCTCCTTGGGTGGGCTCTTCTTATCGGGACAGGTGCCTCCCTGGGGTTAGTCCCGCAGCCAGTTCGCGCGCAGGCCCAGGAGGTGACACAGCTCCTTGCGAGTCCCACCCCGCTCTTGGCTGCGGAGGGCTACCTGGGCGTGGACGTCTCCGACGTTGGAGCCAGGAAGGCCCATGCGCTCAAGCTCAAAGAGACCCGCGGCGCCCTCGTCACACTCATCGATCATGATGCGCCCGCTGGGAAGATCGGGCTGAAAGTGAACGACGTAATCCTCCAGCTCGACCGCCAGAAAATTGAGAACGCCGCGCAGTTGCGCAAAATGCTCCGCGAGATTCCCCCGGGCCGAAAGATCACCTTGCGGATCAGCCGTGAAGGCAAGGTTCGGACGCTGGCTGTGAAACTGGCGGACCGCAAGGTCATCGAACATGAAGCGTGGGACCGCATCGGGGATGGCGGAGACGTCTTCACCCCGGGGCCGGGAATGGGTGTGCTCCCAGGCAGTAGCGGCAGCATACCCGCCCTGGGAGGATTCCATTTTCCTTTCTTTGGCAGCAGCCTCAACGTGGGTGCGATGGTTGAGCCGCTCACCTCGCAAATGGCCGGGTACCTGGGCATCGCAGGTGGGGTAATGGTCAAGCAAGTTGCTCGCGGAAGCGAGGCGGCAGCGGCGGGCCTGCGCGCCTTCGACGTTATTCTCAAGGTCGGCCCAGAGTCGATTTCCACCTTGGCCGATTGGGGCCGGGCGCTCCACGCCAATGAAGGCAGGCCGGTACGGCTGATGATCATGCGCGGCAAGAAACAGCAGATGCTCACTCTCCAGGTGGATTCAAAGCATAACCCTGGGTCAGCCACGAACAGGAAACCGCTCTTCGCACTCATTCGGGCGTTGGTGGTGTGAGGTCGGCTTCGGTTTCTAGTCTCAACCTAGCGTGACCACTCTCTGTCCGGATGAAACTGTAGGACAGGCCCAACGAGATTCGCTCCAAAAAAAATAGACGTTCATCACCGATCGCAGGCATGTGCAATGGCTCAAGAAACAGGTGGGCCAGATGTACAAGCCTTCTCTAACCCCATGCAGTAAAACCTCTGGCGGCGTCTGCGATTCCCCCGCCGACCGGAGGGAACAGCAGGCGGCCGGGGGGGGAATTTGCCTGAGCGGCTGTGCTGCACGCAAGAACAGAGGATCTGCCGAAGTGCTAGCCGGCAATTCTCGCTGGGAGCCATTCATCTCTCGCCCTCCGGCCATTTGAGCAGAATGGGAACCTTCATCTATTTGAGGCCGCCAAAGCCCACTGCGCCAAATCCCATCTCTTGCATGCCTGAAAACTGCCGATGGATTCTGGACCGCTCTTAGCAAGTACGTCTCTGCCGGGAATGAGTGCCGCGCACGGTATCCGGCGGGGCAAGTGTATTGTGGAGTTAGGGCTTTGGTTTCCGGTTGGAAGATTTCCAGGAGGATCGGGATGACTCATGGAACGGAGGCATGATCATGCGCGGCAGTCGATGGTGGCTGATACTGGCGATTCTGGTTGCGCAATCAACAGTCGTGCACGGGCAGTCTCCCAAGCAGATTGTCGAGCAGGCTGTGCAGACTGAGTTAGAGGCCAGCCACAACGACCACACCACCTGGCTCTATTACGAAGTGGATCGCAAACCCGGCAACACGCTGGTCCAGTGGGTGGCTGAAACTCACAGTGGCAATGTGCAGCGCGTGATCCAGCAAAATGGAAAACGGCTTACGATAGCTCAGCAGCGGGCCATCATCGATCGTTTTGTCGGCGACCCTGAACTGCGAGCAAAGCAGCGTAAATCCGGCCAACACGACGACGATCAGGCTGCGGAACTGCTTCGCCTTCTGCCCAATGCGTTCATCTGGGTGGTTACCAGCAAAGACGCCCTCAACACGACACTGTACTTCCGGCCCGACCCCAATTTCCAGGCTCCCGACTGGGAATCGCGCGTCTTCGCCGCCATGGATGGGACCATGGTGGTTGACAATGCACAACATCGCATCGTGAGCCTTAAGGGCCGAATCATCCACAATGTCAAGTTCTTCTTCGGACTGCTCGGCAACTTGAAGGCCGGCGGCACATTCGACGTGGAGCGCCGCGAAACCGGCAATTCCATCTGGCAGATTACAGAGACGCACGTACACATCCAAGGCTATGCTTTGCTGTTCAAGAACATCTCCCAGGAAGAAGACGACGTGATGTCGGACTTCAAACAACTTCCCGATGACATCACGCTCAAACAGGCCGCAGAGGAAGTGATGCGGCAACCCGAAACGCCTGAATAGCCTTTCCCGCAAGCACGGCGTCCGTCATGAGCCGCTTCTCGAGGTCATAGCAGGATTTGCCTGCAACAAGGGCGCCACGCTGATGTGCAATGGCGCCCTTCGGGTTCTAGATGTACTGCCATTGTGTCAACGGCTAAACAACTTCAAATCGATGCCGTCGGCCATGGCCTTGTAGCCGGCATCGTTCGGGTGCAGATGGTCGCCCGAGTCGTAAGCCGGATTGAAGCGCTTCGGATTCGCCGAATCGCGCGTAATCTTGTCGAAGTCGATGACCCCGTCGAAAGTCCCGCTGGTGCGGATCCAGTTGTTCACCGCCTCCCGAACCTGCTCCCCTTTTGCGGAATAGTAAAAGGCCCCTTCATACGGAGTCAGCGTCGCGCCGTAGACCTTGATTCCGTGCTCATGCGCAGCGTCAACAATCTCCTTGAGCCCTCGTTCCAGTTGCTCGGCCGTCACATCGTCCTCCGGCGCGGTGAGCCTTGCCAGGCGCCCGATGTCGTTGATGCTTTCAAGCACGATCATGTACCGTACCCCATCCTGTGCCAGCACATCGCGATCCAGCCGTGCCAGCGCGCTGGGTCCGGCGCCATCGTTCAACACGCGGTTGCCGCTAATGCCCTCGTTCAGCACGGCTACATGGTCGAGACTACGGTCCTGCTTCAGACGCGCCGCCAGGATATCGGGCCAGCGGTGATTGTCATTGGGGGTGGAGTGGTAGCCATCCGTGATGGAGTCGCCCAACGTTACAATCGCTCGCGCTCCATCCAACAACGGAACGTCGATCCCGTCCAGAAAGTACCAGGACTCGACGGTCGTGGCCTGCGACAACGTGTTCGCCGCCGTCTGGTCTCCACCGGCAACGTAGTTATCCTGTTCGCCCAAAGCATGGTAGGTCTCAGCGCGCATCACCTGCGGCGGCAGATAGAAACTGACGGCCACATTCGAGAGCGGCTGCAGGGCCAGCGCCACCGGGTCCGAGTAGACTACCGCCCCCGGCGGAATACTCACTCCCTTGGCTCCGCCAAAAGTCAGTTCATGATCGGTCCCGGGCTCAATCGCCCCGCCGCCTGCGCTCACGGCCACGTGCGCATCGCCGATGATGAGCTGGTCGCGTCCGAACTCATTCGTAAAGCGAACTCGAAGTTCCTGACCGCCATTTGAAATATGGACAATCTCGCGCAGCGTGTCGCCACAAAGCGGACGAACGCTAAAGCCGCCCTGCGCCCGCATGGGCGACGCGGCCCATGTTCCCACCCACTGCGGCTTCGGCGATTGAGCGGCCCCCGGCGTGCTCGCCGCCAGCAGCAAAACGCCCAGTCCGGCGACGCCAATCCAACCTCTGATCCATTTCTTCAACATTGATTCGCAGACCTCCCGTCGAGCCTTGAACGATTGCACCCGAAGTGTATCATTCGGCTGCAATCGTCCGCCCCCTCATCCTGCGCTTATATCCAAGCCTGAAGATACCGGGAGATTCTGCTTCTTTGTTTACGCTTCCTGCGATCGGAACATCGAAACCTTGCTCTAGAAGCCTGCGGCAACCGCACTCCGCTCCACCCGCGCAATCTGCGCGCGCGCCAGCTCCACCGGCTCGCCGTAGTGCGCAGCCACAATCCCCGCCGCCCGTGAGCCGTTCAGATAAGGATGCACAGCTGCCAGCTTGATGCCAGACTGCGCCGCCATCCCCGCCACCTGCGCTTGGCTCGAAACCGATTGCACCAGTGCCAGAATCGCGCTCACGATGGTGGCAACCGCCTGGATGACCGCCAAGGCATGTTGTTGGCTGGCCGGGTCGACAATCTTTGCCCCCGCCAGCAGTGCGGCGTTTACCTGCTGCTGCAGTGTCACCACCTGCTTCTGCAGCTGCGCGAGCGTGTTCACCGATGGGTTCGTCAGATAGGCCTTCGCCTGCGTCACGAGCAGAGTCGAAGCCGCATCGAACCCGGAGGTCGCCGCAGTGAAGACCGGCGCAGCCGCAGGATTGAGCAACGTGGCTGTTGAGTCCACAGTCGCCACCGCGCTCTCAAGTGATGGCGTCCAGTTCACAATATCTTGAGCCACCTTGCTGCGCGTGCAGCCCTGGAGCCACGGCAGCGGAATCAACAGGGCGATGAGCATCCACGAGCCCAGCTTGGGTTGCTGGCTCGTCCGCCGCGGCGGGCTGACTTGCTGGCTCGCTGCGCCGGGATCCCTCGCCATAAGTCCAAGCAGCGCCGTGGCCAATGCGCCGGTCAGTGACACCACCGAGCCTGTGCCCACTTTGCCCAGGGTCACACCCTGCTGCGAGAGCACCCCCGCAATTGTGGTAGCCGCAATCAATATTCCGGCGGCCGATGTCCTGGGGTGGTTCCAGACATTGGAGATGAAATTCATACTCAAAACTCCTTCAAAGTGTTTTTTGGTGCAGCACATCCGCGATTTTCCTCAAAACTTCACGCCCAGACTGGCGAGAAACGTCTTTACCTGCGGCCACACGGCTGCGAGGTCGGTGGCCGTCTGGATGTCCAGGGGAATGTTGAGCGGATTGCCAGCCGCGCTGGCGATGTCCATCAGCGGCTTGTCTACCGCGTCCACCAAGGTGGCCAGCGCCGCGACCACTGCCGGCGCCGCGCGCAGCGATTTGCCGGCGCCAATCAACCATTTCAGCGCGTCCTCTGCGCCGATCTCTACGCCTTTCTCTATACTCACAAGAATCTTGGCCATCTCCATCGACTCCCTTTCTGCTTAGCCACCCGCCGCACGTCCTTCGCCGGGCGTGGTTCGGGAGCGGTTCCGCAATCTCTGGACTCAGACCCGCTCGCGCACGGCGGCCTTCGCCCTCGGGAAGAGTTGCACCGCGCGAACTTGAAATGTATGTCCCTTGTGGAACCGTTCCTAGGCTGCTCTCAGCGTCCGAATGCTGCCGTGGTTCCGGTCTGGCAATCCGGTGGAGAGCCGCTCACGCACCAACTGCTCAGCGTCCCGGGGTCTCCAAGGAGCGGCCTTTGCTTCTTGCAGCGGAGTGCACGGCGCCATCTGTGAGGGAGGGCGGATTCATGCGCCGTGCGCGGAACTTCCGTTTCTGGCTTAGCTATCCTTAAGGTTAGCCCATCGCAAACATTTCTCTGGAAAAGAGGAGGTTGGATTTAACTAATTTAGAATCTTACATTTATATTATGATCAAACGGCTAGTCTACTTGACAGTTCAAATTCCGCCTTGCGTCATGTGAGGCCAATCTCCGCCGTTCACGAATTCTTACTCCCGGATTTGGCGCTCCCGCTTCACATACCGCCGGCCGCGGGTCTCGTATTCCCTGCTCGCCACCATTGCGATGGCTTCGCTGTACGCAATATGTTCCTCAACAAGAATCCGCTCGGCCAACGAGTGCGCATCGTCCGTCTCCAGCACCGGCACGGCCCGCTGCACGATGATCGCCCCGTGATCCAGTTTCTCATCGACAAAGTGCACGGTGCAGCCCGCCACCTTCACGCCGTAAGCGAAGGCTTGCTCCTGCGCCTCCAGCCCCGGAAAGGCCGGCAACAGCGATGGATGAATATTGAGAATGCGCTCGGGAAAGGCGGCCACAAACTCCTTCGACAGCAGCCGCATGTACCCCGCCAAACACACCAGGTCCACGCCGTACGACTTCAGGCAGGCCACCACGTCCGCGTCGTGTTCGGCCCGCGTCCGTCCCTTCGAGACGAACACGGCCGTGGGCAATCCCAACTCCCGCGCCTTCGCCAGCCCGGCGGCATCGGCTACATTTGAGATCACCACCGCAATCTCCACGCCCGACAGCCTGCCGGTGCGGATGGACTCGGCAATCGCTACAAAATTCGATCCGCGTCCGGAGAGCAGAATGCCCAGGCAGACCGGCGCACTACGCTGGCTCATGTGTACTGCACCCTGCGCTCGCCCTTTACCACCCGTCCGATCACGTAGAACTTCTCCTCGGCCCGGTCCAGCAGGTTCTTGGCGCGCGTGAATTTTGCCGCGGGGATGGCGGCGATCAACCCGATGCCCATGTTGAACGTGCGCATCATCTCATCTTGCGGCAGATTCCCCAGCTCGCGCAGATGCTCGAAGATGGGCAGTACCGGCCACGACCCGATCTCCACCTGCGCGGTCACGTTCTTGGGCAGGATCCGCGGCAGGTTCTCCGTGATGCCTCCGCCCGTGATGTGCGCCATGCCGGCGGTCACTCCTGCTGCGGTCAGCTTCTGAATCACGTGCAGATAGCTGCGATGCGTCTTCATCAGCGCCGCCCCGGCCTTTTCCCGGATCGCGGTCACGTACTGCGTGGCCTTGTAGCCGCCCACCTCGAACAGCAGCTTGCGCGCCAGCGAGTAGCCGTTGGTGTGCAGTCCCGTCGAGGGCAGCCCGATCAGCACGTCGCCCGGCTTGATCCCCGCGCCGGTGATCAATCTGTCGCGGTCCACCGCGCCCACGATAAACCCCGCCAGGTCGTACTCGCCCTCCGCGTAGAATCCCGGCATCTCCGCCGTCTCGCCGCCGATCAGCGGGCATCCATTCGCCCTGCAGGCCTCGGAAAGCCCTGTCGCCACTGCCTCCATCACCTCCGGGTCCAGGCGCCCACTCGCAATGTAGTCCAGAAAAAACAGCGGCGTTGCCCCCTGCACCGCGATGTCGTTTACGCAGTGGTTCACCAGGTCCGCACCCACCGTGTGGTGCTGCCCCAACTCAAAGGCCACCTTCAGCTTCGTGCCT